>CAKMZU010000033.1:13007-17247 GCA_929200485.1 uncultured Gammaproteobacteria bacterium
ATCCAATGTTGAAGGTTCAACCTGTGAGATGATCAACGCATCAATAACATCGCTCTCGACACGCTTCGATGCGAGCGCCGCATAGAGATACAATGCTTTCTCATCACTCGCCTGATAGAGTTCTGGCGCATTAAGTGTGAGTTTATTTTGTGTTAATGTCCCTGTTTTGTCTGTGCACAGGATGCTTACACCTGCCATTTCCTCTATCGCTTCCAGGTGAGTAATAATGGCTTTTTTTCTGGAGAGCGCCAAAGCCCCTAATGCCATAGTAACGGAAAGAACGGCAGGCATAGCAACAGGAATAGAGGCAATAACCAGCACTAAAACCAGCTGGATTGTGCCAATGATGCTTGCATTTTTAAATAGCTCTTTTGCAATAATCAGTACTGCTAATATTAGTGCGCCATAGATTAAAAACTCACCGATATTTAATATAGAACGTTGAAAGTGTGATTTTCCTTCTGCTTCCTGAACCAACTGTGCTGTTTTGCCAAATAAGGTTTTCTCGCCCGTCTTTGTAACGACACCCTCCATATCGCCTTGCTGCACAATAGAGCCCGAGTAAGCATCATCACCTGTCATTTTATCCACCGGTAACGATTCTCCTGTGAGTGTCGACTGATCAACCGAAAGGTATGCCCCAGACAACAATTGACAATCTGCAGGAACGATATCTCCATTGCTTAAATTAATCAGGTCACCGGGCACAAGTTTGTCTGCAGATATCGTTAGCCATTGGTCATCTCTTTTGACACGGGCTTTTAACGCCATTGATTGCTTAAGCGCATCAAGCGCATTGGCTGCTTTTCGCTTTTGAATGAATTCAATACTGGCATTTAAAACCAGCATAAATAGAATAATGGCGAAATCTTCCCAGTGCTGAATTATGGCAGATAAAATAGCCGCAACTTCAATCAACCATGGAATAGGCCCCCAAAAAGGCGTAACAAGCATTTTCAGCTTGCTCTCCTCTTCTTTTTCAACGGTATTTAACCCGTATTTCTTTAATCGTAATTCTGCCTCTTTCGAGGATAAACCTATATTTTGTTTTTTATTATCTTCTATTTCCTTAGCTGAAATGGTCATATTTATCACTCAGAAATATACAGCGCAGTTAAACCACATTTCGATAGCCACACCTTCCAGATAACTTAAATGTCAACTTTAAATTTAATTGACAAAAGATTAACATTAACGAACAATAGACGCCATATTTACAACCCTGAATCATAAGCTGTAAAATAGCGGTGATGTGTTATGCGAATTGTTGTAGCACTAGGAGGTAATGCCTTATTGCGACGAGGCGAACCAATGACGGCAGAAAATCAACGTGCCAATGTCAAAATTGCCGCAAAAGCACTTGCATCATTAGCAGAAAA
The DNA here is from genome assembly GCA_929200485.1 of uncultured Gammaproteobacteria bacterium. Classification (GTDB taxonomy): domain Bacteria; phylum Pseudomonadota; class Gammaproteobacteria; order Pseudomonadales; family DT-91; genus CAKMZU01. The sequence continues at coordinate 14,387 of CAKMZU010000033.1, forward strand.
ACATGAACTCATTATCACTCATGGCAATGGCCCGCAGATTGGCCTACTGGCCATGCAAAGTGCTGCCTACAAAGAGGTAGAAGAATATCCGCTTGATGTACTTGGTTCACAGACCGAAGGCATGATCGGATATATGATCGAGCAGGAGTTAGGCAATATTTTGCCTGAAAGACATTATGCGACCTTACTGAGCATGATCGAAGTAGACAAAAACGATCCTGCATTCCAATCACCCACCAAACCTATCGGTCCTATCTACAATAAAGAACAAGCGGATGTGCTAGCAAAAAAACATCAGTGGCAGTATGCGCCTGATGGTGATGGTTATCGACGAGTGGTACCTTCACCACAACCCAAAAAAATATTTGAGACAAAGCCCATCGAATGGTTACTTGAGAAGAATGCCATTGTTATCTGCGCTGGCGGTGGCGGCATACCAACAATATATAATGACAGCAACCAACTTGTCGGCGTGGAAGCTGTTATCGACAAAGACCGAGCAAGCGCGCTTTTAGCCAAACAGTTAACTGCTGATTTTTACATCATGGCAACCGATGTTGATGCGGTTTACATTCATTGGAAGCAACCAGATCAGGCAGCTATTCGGAGCGCTTCGCCAGAATCGTTGAGTGCTTACACTTTTACAGAAGGCTCCATGCGCCCCAAAGTTGAAGCCGGTTGTGATTTTGCCCATTCATCTGGAAAGACCGCTGGAATAGGTGCCCTGGAGGATATCCAGTCAATACTTCAGGGGGATACTGGTACTCAAATTAACAGCAAGGTAAAAAACATTGTTCTTCACAAGCAATAAACGAGTAAGAAGCGAGTAAGATATTCTGCGATATTTTCTTTTTAGCACTCACCTTCAACGCAATTGAACATCAAAAATCATTGGTTAACTACATTGAGCAAACGACTTGTAACCAAACCATCTAACGATGGTTTCAGGATGCCCGGCGAACACGAGCCCCACGAAGCTATCTGGATGGCATGGCCTGAAAGAACTGATAATTGGCGATATGGAGCAAAATGCGCTCAACAGACCTTTGTCGAAGTAGCCACCGCCATTTCAAAATCAACACCCGTTTATATGGCGGCCAATCAAAGCCAATATAACAATGCCAGAGAGCAACTTCCTGACGACATAACCGTGATTGAGATGAGCACCAATGATTCGTGGATGAGAGACATAGGACCTAGCTATGTCGTCAACGATCAAGGAGAAAGACGAGGTATTGATTGGCACTTTACGGCTTGGGGTGGTTTGGTTGATGGCCTGTATTTCCCTTGGGATAAAGATGATCAAATCGCACAAAAAATTTGTGAAATCCATGGAGATGATAGTTATAGAGCGCCCATTGTTCTCGAAGGAGGCTCTATACATGTTGATGGTGAAGGAACTCTCTACACTACAGCCGAATGCTTATTGCATCCAAGCCGTAACCCTGAAATGACACAGAAACAAATTGAAGTCACTCTTAAAGAATATCTGAATATTCAGAAAGTTCTGTGGATACCGAAAGGCGTATATAACGATGAAACTAACGGACACGTAGATAATATCCTCGTTATTGCAAAACCCGGTGAGGTTTTATTGAATTGGTGTGATGATGTTAATGACCCCCAATACGAAAGGTCGCTTGATGCTTATAACTATTTAACTCAGCAGAGTGACGCCAAGGGAAGACGACTTACCGTTCATAAGCTGCCGATGCCCGGGCCATTATTTATGGACGAAGCACAGGCCTCTGGCATAGATAGCACTAAGGGTATGTCGCGTTCTATAGGTGAACGCTTGGCTGCCTCCTATGCCAATCTACTGATTACCAACAAACAGATTATCATGCCTTTACTGGATCAAAAATATGATGACCAGGTTATGCGTCAGCTAGGTACTATTTTTCCTGATTATCAAATAACTGGTATACCCGCTCTGGAAATCTTGCTCGGCGGGGGTAACATTCATTGCATCACACAGCAGATTCCAGCCATTAATTAAAGTAACTGGAGGTATTTTAGTGAAACTCCCTTCTTCAAGTGCGACTGTTTTAGACAAACCCGATCTTCAACATTTTCTTACTACGCTGGATTATTCAAAGGAACAATTAACTAATATATTAGAACTTACCCAATTATTGAAAGATGCGCGCCGTGATAATGCTGTACCTCAACTTTTTAAGGGAAAGTCACTCGCGATGATTTTTGAACAGCCATCAACACGAACACGCATTTCCTTTGAAGTGGCTGCGACCATTCTTGGCGGGCATGCACTATTCCTATCACCTAAAGATATCCACTTGGGTGCTAAAGAAAACATGAAAGATACCGCTCGTGTCATTTCACGTATGTGTGACATCATTCTTGCACGTGTTAATTCCCACGGCACAGTATCTGAGCTAGCAAAATATTCCTCTGTCCCTGTAATCAATGGATTAAGTGACTGGTCGCATCCAACACAAATGATCGCTGATGTATTTACTATGCAAGAACACATGCCCAAGGATAAAAAACTGGAAGACTTAACGGTCACTTTTATGGGGGATGCCACCAATGTTTGCTCATCTTTAAGCTTTATCTGCACAACGTTTGGTATGAACTTCAAGCACATTGGCCCTGAAAAATATCTTTCGCCCGCACCTTGGCAAGCTATTGCTCGCCAAAACTGTGCTGTTTCCGGTGGCACTTATTGCGTGACAGAAGATACGGAGGCCGTTAAAGGATCCGATTTCGTTATTGCAGATTCTTTTTACTGGTTTGGTCAAGAAGAGGAAAAAGAAGAACGTTTAAAAGCCTTCATACCCGATTATGTGGTTACTGAAGCCGTCATGGAGAAGGCCGGAAATCAAGCCGTCTTTATGCAC
>CAKMZU010000034.1:0-7414 GCA_929200485.1 uncultured Gammaproteobacteria bacterium
AAGGTCAATAGCTTTTTTGACAGAAGCCAAAAGCAATTTTTAGAGGTGCCCTTAAAGATTAACCCGAGTAAATACTCATTTACTGATTGCTATCAGGGACGATACGATGACTACCCTACAGAGCCTCATCATAGTTTGTTTAGTCATAGCAGCTAATATTTCAGCTGAAGAACCCGCCGCAATCTTTGATGTCAACAGATTGATTACTGACACAGAAGCCCCATCTGAAGCCAAGCCTTATGAGCTCCCTACCTTTATCGAATTAACAGAACATTACAGTGATCATATACCTGCTTTAATATCGGCCAATATGCCCGACAGTGATCAGGTTTTTCAGACAGTTGTCGATTGCCATCCAAGGTAAGCGCCAATAAACTCGCTATCTTGCCTATTGATCAGAATCCGATTTTTTAAAATTCCATGGTAGGAGGTTTTCGAAGTCTTCGACTGTTTCAGCATAAGGTAATTCCTTCAAAAGCCACGCATAATAGGCAAAGGGTTCTACACCATTAGCTTTAGCCGTTTCAATCAGACTATAGTGTGTTGCACCACTGGCATGGGCACCTTGAGGGGTATCAGCAAAGAGCCAACCTTTGCGCCCAATCACAAAGGCTCGAATAGCATTTTCAGCGGCGACATTTGAGATGTTTAGCCTGCCATCCTCACAATAACGAATAAGCTTAGCCAATTGATTTAACCTGTACTGAATCGCTGTGTGTGTTTTTGTCTCCTTAGGCACTTTTAAGATATTCACCTCCAGCCACGCCTTAAATGTTTCCAGCACAGGAATTGAAACGCCCTCCAGCAGCTTGCTTGCGGCAATCTGGATTAGCTCAGTCTAAAACCAACACAACATCAACATTATAACAGTCATTGGCAACCCCCAATAAAGTGATTAATTTCCGTTGGCTTAATATTCATTACTGAGTTATGCCGCTTGCGACTTTAAATGCAGATAATTCACGAAGGCAACGAACTATCTGTAAAAATAATTAACAAATGGGTAATTTATTGCATTTGAGATTACCCATGATATTTTTTTCAGGCACATCAATAACAACTAAACATTTTTTCTTATTGCTAACTATTTTTCATGTTTTGTTAATGCTCTGTCAATCAGCTGCCAGCGGTACAGAAGAGCCGTCACTCATGAGAGACCGGGAAAAAGCCACAAAAATTCTTTTAGCAAAAGCAGAGGCCGCTCAACTGCCTACAAACGATAAACACCATAAGATAAAAAAGCAAATATCGTTTCCTTCTAGTAAGGTAACGGATAATAATCGGGTCGAAGAATTATCTTCAACTTTAACGTTAATACTGTGCAAAATAAGCAGAGCTCTTTACGAAGGAGCAAATAGATACACTCAAGAAATAACGCCACACAAAGAAGACTTAGTAAGCGATGAAACTTGTCAGCAGTTATTATCATTATTAGTTACGGATTTATCGACACTTCATCTTGCAGAAAACGCATTAAGTTCGGTTAGAAGCGAGAGCATGAAAAACAAATTAAACCCTACCCAAACACTACATCGATGCGGCGAAATAAGTTCTAAAGAACACTCACCAATTGTAGAAAGATTCGAAAAAATGATGGATACGACTTTGAAAATTAAACTAGGCAAGCATTTAGAAACCGATAAGAGAGCTCCTAAGAGAAAATCTAAAGAAGAACTCATTGAAGCAGAATTTATTGCACGTTTGTCCGCGAATTTACTCTCCATACTGCATTCCAGCAATAAAAAAAGGACGGTAGCTCACATAAAGAAGGGAACAAAAAAACTCGAATCTGCACAAAAAAAACAAGACATCCCTAAACGCCCAGAATCTCATTCATTTGCGACAACACAGAATAATGATCGAACCTACTATAATCGGCCAAATTCAGCTCCACTCCTCCTAAAAGAGGAAATTTGGAGAATGAAAGGAGATAATACCTCTAATGCTTCAAAATCCCCACAGAATATTGCAAAACAACCTAGTGATGGTCTAAAGCGGTCAAACACAATATCAACCACCTATCAGCTAGAGGGTTCAGGAAAATCGCTAAAGCTTAAGCGATCAGATTCGACTCCAGCCACCTCCACTCTATATTCGTCAATGAGTAACAACCTCCAAAAAAAGTCTCTCAGCCAGCCTTTGATTATAAGAAGCCGTTTTTCTTTTACTCGTAAAAGACAGAGTGCGCTTAACCCACCAGATTCATCTCAGACAAAGGATAAAAACAACCATGAAAAGTATCGTGAACGAGCTTCGACCGTAACTGGCCAGGTAAATTTTATCCCTGAATGTGATAGTAAACTGAGGCCGTCAAGCCCGATTTTAGACGACTCACCAAAAACGGTTGGTAACGTTAAGCAAACCCAATCGATGCCAATCCCAAAGAGCAGAAAAGAGACCACCGTCTAAGTTTAATAAAACCGAGACCTGCCACCTTGCGTTAATAGAATATGGGTACTTTGTTTCAAACCGACTGTCAGGAAGTGGATTTTTCGGAATCAATGCAGAAACATAACGAACTATCTGTAAAAATATTAAACAAATGGGTAACTGTTATATTTAAGGTTACCTTTATATGTTTTTGCCAAGCCCACCATCATTACCTAGTAACACCATACTTCAACTTATCGCGTTGACGCTTTGCCTGACTCAGGTTCAAATTGCCGTTTGTGGGGTAAGCTCCCCCCCAAATATTCATAATGATGCTACTAAAATCATTCACTTTCTCATAGGAAAATCGCATGGCTCTGAATCACCCAAAACGATTGAATACCATACTGAAGACCCTAACCCGAATACAGAGAAAACTAAACCACCGTCCAAAGGGAAAATTTTTAGAAAAGCTAGTTTTCAAAAAAAAAGTAAAGAACAGGATGTAAAAAAAGATATCGATAACAATGCTTATCCTGCATCGAAACATATTTCCGAAGACTCTCTTTCCTTCAAGATAATGAAAATGCTAAGCACAATAAGCATCCACCTATCCAAAGGAAAAGATATATATACTGATACAAATAAAGAACCTATAGAAGACATTGAAACCGCAGAAAACATTGATCTATTTAAACTATTCTCTAAAGCCGACATAGACTCCCTTAACATAGCACTAGAAGAATCTCGCCACTCCAAAAAAGATGAAAAAAGAGGGATAATTCGGCGTAGCTTCAGACTCTTTCGAAAAAGCCAATCGCAAAAAGAAGAGATAACATCCTCACAAGTTATAAATAAATTCAAACAATTAATTGAAAAATTCTTACAAGATGAAGATTCACAAAAAAACTCAACAAAAAACACTCAAAGCTCACAGAATGATATTGATGAGAAATGTAGAGAAAAAATGAAGCAACAAGATCTGCTTGAAAAATTTTATAACCGAATAAAAGCAGAGCAAGATGAAGAACGTCATAAAATATGTAAAATAAATTGGACATCAAGGCCGCAATCAGCACCCCCCATTCAAGTAGCAGATAGTCGCATACGTCAAAGTCTCCGGAATTATCGTAAAAAGAACCCTCAAAAAAATTCAACGCGATACCATCACTCAATAATTAATTCGTCAGAATATACAGATAAAACCCGAGCTAAATCATTGAAACATTTCCCTCATTTAAGATTCTTATCAGATACAGATGAAAGAAAAACCACAGGCAAACACTCAGAGAAAGTTACTCGGCGGACTAATTCGATGTTATACCACTCAAAACCAACCTCAGAAAAGCAAAAAGGGCCCGCCTCTGTAGTATATCTTGGTGAAAAACCTAATCATAAACGCCCAAGTTCAGCACCGCTCGATAGGGCAGACTGTAATCGTAAAACTTATCGTTCTCGATCAAATCCAAAGCAGCCTGAGTCTACTTTAAAAAACCCTATTAAGTTTAAAAGCTACGGCCCCCTGGATAGGGATTACGAGCAAAACGAGAGTCAAAGCGGCAAACGTGTACGCCAAGTTACCATCGTCTAAATCGATCAGATCCGACGCCAGCCGTCACGCGTTAGTTGAATACCTTGCTCCGTCAGCTCATCCCGGATGCTATCAGCCAATGCATAATCTTTCGCTGCCCTTGCATCATTAAGGGCAGTGACTTTTTCTTCGACTGCCTCATGGGTTAAACCGTCTTTAGCGCTGCCTTGAAACCATTGTTCGGGTGTTTTTTGCAAAAGCCCCAGCAGGTTAGCGACCGCTATAAACTCTGCTTCAATTTGGTGTGAATCACCGTCCGTCTTCTTCAGTAGTTTACCCAAACGGTGTAATTCACTGATAGCAACAGGGGTATTCAGATCATCCATTAACGCTTTAAACGCATTCGAAGCTTTTAACTCTGCCTGGGCAACTTTATCAATATCAATCCCTTGTAGATAACCGTAAAGTGTATCCAGGGTGCTTTTTGCCTGCTTGAGCAACTCTTCAGAGAAATTCAGTTCTGATCGATAATGCGCAGACAACAGCGCAAAACGCAGCACTTCGCCGTCATAGTGTGTTAACAACTCATTTACCATGCGGAAGTTACCCAATGATTTGGACATTTTGTCGCCATCAATATTGATGTAGCCATTATGCAACCAAAAACGGACAAAAGGCTTACCATGAGCACATTCGCTTTGTGCGATTTCATTTTCATGATGAGGGAAAATTAAATCCCTTCCACCACCATGGATATCAATGGTCTCACCCAAATGTTTTTTAATCATGGCCGAACATTCAAGATGCCAGCCGGGTCGCCCATCGCCAAAAGGACTTGACCAGAAAGGCTCCCCTTCATTGGCAGGCTTCCAGAGTACAAAATCCCCTGCATATCGCTTGTAATCTGCTACTTCTACTCGAGCGCCTGCAAGCATATCCTCAAGATCCCGCTTTGAAAGCTTGCCATAGTCATCCATTGAGCGAACATCGAACAATACATGGCCATCTGCCTGATACGCATGGCCTTTATCAATCAATTGCTGAATCAACGCGAGCATATCACTAATATGCTCAGTGGCTTTTGGCTCAACCGTCGGCACAAGATTATTAATGGCAGCCATATCTTCGTGATAAGCGCTGGTAAAACGCTCGGTTAACGCATCAATCGATTCATTATTCGCCGTTGCAGCTTGAATGATTTTATCATCAACATCAGTGATATTTCTGGCATAAGTGACTTTGGGATACAAGGTATTTAATACACGAAACAGCGTATCAAATACGACTGCAGGTCGCGCATTACCGATATGCACCCGGTTATACACGGTCGGCCCACAAACGTAGAACTTCACATGGTTTTCATCAATGGCAACAAAAGGCTCTTTTTTCGCCGTTAGCGTATTATACAGTTGTAAAGCCATCTTATCGGGAAGCCTTCAAATCAATAGTTAAATTAAATACCGGTTTATCAGAAGAGTGATCATGGCGGTCAGCCACAAAATAACCCTCGCGCTCAAACTGCCAGTGTGATTCTGCAGCTGCTTCAGCTAACGCTGGCTCACAAAAAGCCGTAACAATCGATAACGAGTCTTTATTGGCTCGTTCTAAAAAGTGCCCTTCGCCCGCTTCAGGAAACTCATCGGTAAATAGCGGGGAATACCGTCGCAATTCACAAGCAACAGAAGCTGTCGCTGATACCCAATGAATAACCCCTCGCGGTTTTTGTTCCGCAGGCGGATTAGTACCCAGCGTGCCTTCAACTATTTCACCGATGACTTCAACAATGTCGCCTGCATCATCGGTCACAATATCCTTTGCTTGAATCACATAAGCACCACGCAGTCTGACATACTCACCAAGTACCAGGCGCTTAAACTTTTTTCGGCCTAAGGTCGTGTCTGTACTAAAATCGGCTTTGTCGATATAAATCTCTTTGGTGAACGGGACTGAACGCTCACCCATGGCAGGTTCATTTGGGTGATGCGGTAAGTTCAAGGTTTGAGTTTCAGACACATTGGTTAACGTAACTTTTAACGGGTTAATCACACACATTGCACGCTGTGCGTTTTGATTTAAATCATCTCGAACCGCATACTCAAACTGGGCAATATCAACAATGCCATCGGTTTTAGCCACGGCTAACCCGTCACAAAACGTCCGAATGGCTTGTGGTCTGATACCTCGACGACGCAAGCCTGAAAGCGTAAAAAGCCTTGGATCATCCCAGCCACTAACAACACCCTCATCGACCAATTGTTTAAGCTTACGCTTACTCATGACGGTATAATTCATGTGCAATCGACCAAATTCATATTGCGTGGGTTTTGATGGCACCGGCAGGTTGTCGATAAACCATTCATATAATGGCTTGTGGTCTTGAAATTCAAGCGTACAGATGGAGTGAGTCACCCCCTCAATCGCATCTTCCTGACCATGCGCGAAATCATAGCTTGGGTAAATGCACCATTTATCACCCGTTTGATGGTGGTGGGCTTTGCGAATTCGATAAAGAATCGGGTCACGTAAATTCATATTGGGTGACGCCATGTCGATCTTCGCGCGAAGCACACAAGCACCTTCTTCAAATCTACCTGCTCGCATTTTCTCGAATAATTCTACATTCTCGGCAACGGTTCGTTCACGATAGGGGCTAGGTTTACCCGGCTTCGTCGCCCAGCCTCGGTATTGCGAAGCCTCCTCTGGTGTTAAATCACAGACATAAGCCAGCCCTTGTTCGATCAAGTGAATTGCCCAGGCATAAAATTGATCGAAATAGCCCGAAGCAAAGCGCACATCACCTGACCACTCAAATCCCAGCCATTTAACATCATCCATAATCGAATCAATATAGACCTGGTCTTCTTTAGCCGGGTTTGTATCATCAAAACGCAAATGGCAGTCACCGCCAAATTTTTCAGCCAGGCCAAAATTCAAGCAAATGGATTTCGCATGTCCAATATGTAAGAAGCCATTAGGCTCGGGAGGAAATCGGGTGATAATCTTACCCTGTAGCTCACCGCTTTGTTGTTGTTTAGTAATCAGTGCTTCAATAAAATTTTGACTCTCGCCTGTGTCTTCACTGATTAACTTTTCATCACTCATAAATATCAGAACTCGTAACAGAAATTGTTGTAGTATAGATCGTTTGTTTTGATTGAAATGCTTTGGTAAAAGAGCGTATTATACGCCGACACTGTCGAATTGAAACCAACTTATTAGAGGCCGTACCATGGTTGTCCTTCATACCAATTTTGGTGACATCACCCTTGAGCTAGATACTGAAAACGCACCAAAAACCTGCGAAAACTTCCTAAGCTATGCTAAAGACGGTTTTTATGACGGGACTATTTTCCATCGCGTTATTGATGGTTTTATGGTGCAGGGCGGTGGATTTGATGAAAACATGAATCAAAAAGACGTCAAAGCACCGATTGAAAACGAAGCAGATAACGGCCTTGAAAACAAAACTGGCACCGTTGCCATGGCTCGCACCATGGATCCGCACTCTGCGAC
>CAKMZU010000034.1:7424-13421 GCA_929200485.1 uncultured Gammaproteobacteria bacterium
CTCTGCGACTGCGCAATTCTTTATCAACGTTAAAGACAATGATTTCTTAAATCATACAGGCAAAAATGCCCAAGGCTGGGGTTATGCCGTTTTTGGTAAAGTCACCGATGGTCTTGAGGTTGTTAATAATATTAAAGGGGTACAAACCGGTTCTCGTGGCATGCACCAGGATGTCCCTGTGGATGTTGTTATCATCAACAGCGTGACCGTCAACGACTGAGCCAACTTATAAACCTATGCGTTATCGATTTATTTCTGATTTACATCTAGATGAAACGCGCCCTGACCTTTGTCAGGGTTTTTTTTCTTATCTTGCCCGTATTCAAAAAGATACTGATCGCTTATATATTCTTGGTGACTTGTTTGAAGCCTGGGTTGGCGATGATGACTTAACGGATTTCAACCAATCCGTGATCGATCAGCTAAAAAACCTCACCGATAGCGGTGTTTCTCTTTTCTTGATGCACGGCAATCGAGATTTTCTTTTACTGGATGATTTTGCCAAGGCAACCGGTGGTGCACTGATTTCAGACCCTTTTGTTTTAGAAACCCAATCAACAAAAATTCTCCTCTCACATGGCGACAGCTTTTGTACCGATGATGTTGAATATCAGGCATTTAAAGCCAATATTCGTAAAGAAGAGAGCATCCAATTCCTTTTGTCTTTGCCCCTATCTGAAAGAAAAAAAATGGCAAAACAATTACGTGAAGATGGCAAAAAAGCCACGGCAAATAAATCGCTTGAGATCATGGACGTTAATCAACAGGCAATTGTTGATGCGTTTTTTGCACATCAGACACCTCTCATGATCCATGGCCATACCCACCGACCTAACATCCATACCCATACAATCAATACTATTGATCACTTTCGTTATGTACTCGGTGACTGGCATGAAGTCGGCTACGAAATCGTGCTAGAATCCGACACCATAAACTTAATAACATTTAGACTGGAAGATCAGCATGTCACAGAACGCCAAAGTCACCGCCGTCAATAATTACCTAAAAGCCCTTAACGAAAAAGACATGAGTATTATCGAAGCACTTTATGCTGATAATGCCGTTGTACATGACCCTTATGGTGTCAATAAAGTGGAGGGCATTGAAGCCATCAAGGGCTTTTATCAATATGCTTTTGATGCCAATGTTACCGGCGAATTAACAGGCCCTGTAAGAGTCTCTGGCGATTCGGCTGCATTTTCATTTTGCATTAATTTCCAAGGTGATATTATTGATGTTATTGATGTCTTTGAATTCAATGACGATGATAAAGTCGTGCAAATGAAAGCCTACTGGTCAGAAGACAATAAGCGAAAGTAACACCTATTCAAAGTTGTTATGCAACAAGCCGTTGCATAACACCCTCAGCTACCTCAGCATTTTATTCCTCTTCAAAATAAGACACTATAACCAATCATTCAATGCAAAGCCTAGACTAAAGGCATTTTGCCGAACGTTATAATCAATTAAGCTTCGACCAAACCCATTAAAGTATTTTACGTAAGCACGGAGTCGCCCATACAGGGGGATGCTGTAGCTAATATCGACCGTTGATCGATTAACATCGTCTCGACAATTATTCATAAAACGTAAGCTGAACGTCTGCTGATTAACACGATAAATATTCAACCATTCAAAATAGCCCAAATAAACTTCTATATCAGGATTATCATCGCCTTTTGTATCATCAGGGGATTTCTTTTTCCTTTCAGGCAATCGATACCAAGGCCTGAAGACCGTAATATAGTTGCCTTTTTCAAAAATAAAGCTCCCAATAATTCGATTCCAGCTTCGTGAAAGATTTTGATAGCGGCCATTAGATTCATGATTAATACTAATGGAATTAGAAACATTGGTGATGCCAAAAAACGTCCAGGGTGTATTTAATGACATTATAAATTCAGGCTCATAATTCGTTTCTCTAAAAGGCGCTGAAATATTATCGTTAAATGCTTGCCAAAATGCATGAGTAGTAAAGGCAAAAGACATATCAAAGGTTCGCTCAAAGCGTTTACCCAATAAAGGAAAGTAAATGCTTAGTTGAAACTCCACCTCTGATTTATCAAACGAATTCGATGGCAAACCGACACTTTCATAGGCTTGATCATTAGGGGCTGTGACATAACTAAGGATTGCGTAATTAGGTTTATACGGCAATAAAACATAAGGGTTATTCTCTGTTTCATTTGCCTTCGCTTGCCGCTCTTCAAATGAAGATGTTTGAACATCTTCTAGCCTCTCAGCCATCGCGTTATGACAGCCCAACGCACTTAAAACCATCACTATAAGCGCTGTCATTGTGGTTAGTCGTTTATGGTTTAACTCTAACATCAAGCACCGCCTTTATCACTTCGCCAATCGTACTGCGATTAGCTGCCGACAATAGATACTTTCCGTAGTCTCTTGAAATAGTTAAATCCTTGGTAGGAATCAATTCCTTATTTTCATTTGTTTCAAGCAAATCATACTGCGTCAATTGATAAATAAACCCCTGAAACAATTGTTTATCCAAAAAATCTGGCGCGTGACATGGGTGCAGCATGGCAAAACGTTTAGACACCAAAGCAACGGTTTGAACTAATTCTTCCTGATTAAGCGGATAATCCTTAGCCTGACAAATTAACTCAGCGGTCATAAAAAAGCGCTGAATATTTGCAGCAGCCACTTGAGCCAATAAAACCAAATGCGGTGATTGATCCGTTTCCGGCAATTGATAACCATAATGTTTTTTAACGATAACTGAATGAGCTAAAAATACTTCCAGTGTTTCATCAATCACTTTTTCTACGTCAACCAACTCCCAGGCGAGAAATAATTCCGCCTTAAGAAAGGGATATAGTCGCAAACAGATCGCCTTAAGCCGTTTATTAGAAATCTTTTGGCTGTTCACGATAATGGTGGCGACGAGTGAAGAAAGCAGAAAAACATGAAGCGTATTATTTCTAAGAAATGTGCTGCTTGATTGCCCCTCTTCACTTAAGGCTACGATTTTCGCACCATCTGCATCGGCCAAATCAATTAATTTCAATGCTTGCGCTTTATCCAGAAAATCATCAAAACCCAAGTCACCCGCAACATAGGCATTGTTATAAGGCGCCACGGGCAGGGCCTTTAAAAAATCCATGTGACCTGACAATTGATCAGCTAACAACGCATAGCGAGGGCTGGCTAGTAAACAGGTTGCCAGTATATTTAAAGGGGTCAAGGCCACTTCCCTATTAATATGCGTAAGAATTTTTGTCCCTAAATAGGTAACACATTCTCTAAATTCCTCTTCACTGCGAATCACCTCAGGATCATAAACATGGCTTAACGCAAATGGCTCACCAATAGTTAAATGAACTTTGCCATAGCTTTGCTTTAATTTTTTCCGCGTCTTGATCAATCCTTGAAGAGTTTCTTTTTTCTTTCGTCCACCATGAAGTTCTTTGATATAGCTGTGACTTTCGAACAACTTTTCATAGCCAATATACACCGGGACAAAGACGATTGGGCGCCCTCTATGCCCCATACTCGCTCTGAGGGTCATGGTTAACATCCCGGGTTTTGGCTGGAGTAATAAACCCGTTCGACTCCGCCCACCTTCAATAAAGTATTCGATCGAAAATCCCTCTTCACACATCGTCTGCAAATACCCTTCTAACACTTGCTTGTATAACGGGTTATCTTTGAACTGACGACGAATAAAAAAAGCGCCGGCACTTCGTAACAGTCGCCCAACAACAGGTAAATTCAAATTGAGCCCTGACGCAATATGAGGAGGCATCAATCCTTGTTTATAGATCACATAGGACAACAGAAGATAATCCATATGACTTCGATGGCAAGGAACATAAATTAACTCATGCCCTTCAGCGACTTCCTGCAAGCGTTGCAAGCCTTGAACTTCAACACCCTGATAGAGCTTCTCCCAAAGCCACGAAAGGAAATGATCAAAAAAACGTACCACTGGATATGAATAATTTGAGGCAATTTCTCGCAGATAATTTTCTGCTGTTTTTTCGAGATTTTTTCTTTGGTGAATATCCGCGTCCATCAAAAACTGTTGCAGCCTTGAATTATTCATCACCTTATCGATCATGATACGTTGGTGTGATAAGTCAGGGCCAATTAATGCGGTTTTTTGTTCTGTTAATTTCATTGCGCACTTGGTTAAAAAACCTCGCTGTTGAACCACCGAATGCTCAAACAATTGCTCATCCAAAGGGATTTTTTGTCCAATGTAACAATAAATATGTCTAGGCTGAGTTAAGACAGTGATTAACCGTCTTAGACCTGAGACAACCGACCAGTTATCTGCAGCGAAGGTTTGAAATAAAGTCGATTGTTTTTTTGGCATCCTTCCCCAAAATACCGAAACAGGTACCACAAATACGGATTGAGCGGTTCTGGATTTCTCCTCAAGCTCGGAAAAAAATTCACTCACAGACCGATCATCCAGAGAAGGAACGGCCTCGATAGATTGCAATGGAATGTTTTCTTCGGCAAAGAAAGTTTCTATCGCTAAAACATCTAAGGCACGAAATCTTGGCAGCAAAAAGATAAATTCATCTTCAGGTAAATTATCTAATCGAGGTCGATGCTCATCAATCGGTAACCCTGTTAACTTCATAAAGGGTTTGATAAAGAGTTTACCCAAGCGATACGCGAGATGATAAGTGAAGGAATCCAAGGAAAGCCGCCTGTACTAATTTGTATTCAACGCTATTTATTTTATCACAATATGCAGGCTCCCCATGTCAGTATATTAGTATTTTCAGCACCTTGAGAAAAAGCAAGATAAGAACAATGAGCTTACCGCCCCTCTTTTTCCTTTTCTTGCCTTACCTTGCCTTAGCATCCATCTGGATGCTTGATGAACCCATTCATTTTTCAGTGCACTTGTTTGGTTTGAACTATGAGTAAAGAGTTATTTCGCAACTTCACAACTGGAATTCTCAAAAATCAATGGCGCTGCTGGCCCTATAGGGGGATCACATGGATTTTTCTTGCCACGAACAAAAGTCGCCACACAGTTATCACCAAAAATGATTTTCCTTTCTACAAAATCAATCCCACGAAGCTTAGCCAACACATCAATCGGATATTGATAGATAAAATCTGTCATCACTTTTAGATCTTTCGCATTTTCGTATTGGGGGGGTAAAATAGCAAACGTCGGGATTGAAACACAATAAAGCAATCCCGCAGCCAACATTACCTTCAAATAGATTAATGTGCGCTTCATTCTTCGCCTCATAGATTTACTGATGGTAGTTATTTGACAAAGGGGGGAAAACTAGTTCATTTTTGTTTGATTTTTAACAGTAAATATATCAATAGTGCAAGCAAACAAAGCACCAATACAACGGCCAAACTTAACGATTGAAAAACACCTAAAACAATAAAACCAATGGTCGAAATTGCAGCAGCAATGAGTGCGTAAGGCAGTTGGGTCATCACATGATCAATATGATGACAACCTGCACCGGTTGAGGAAAGTATAGTGGTATCCGAGATAGGCGAGCAATGATCACCAAATACTGCACCAGATAAAACCGCAGCCAACAGAGGGTACATCAAATCGCTCGACCCATGAAATACCATATCCATACAGATTGGTATCATAATGCCGAAAGTGCCCCAGCTTGAGCCTGTAGAGAATGAGATAACCCCTGTCAAAAAAAACATGAGCAACGGTAACAACCAAGTCCCGACATTGGCCAAGGCAAAATTCGATAAATATTTGCCGGTATTT
Source organism: uncultured Gammaproteobacteria bacterium (assembly GCA_929200485.1). Lineage (GTDB taxonomy): Bacteria > Pseudomonadota > Gammaproteobacteria > Pseudomonadales > DT-91 > CAKMZU01. The sequence goes on from CAKMZU010000034.1 coordinate 13,165, forward strand.
AAATCAGTTATCAAATCCGCCATCATCCAGGCAAAGAGCAACACCACCACAGCCCCTAGCATAGAATGAATGCCTTCTTTACTCGCCTGAATTGATTCTTTGATTGTCACCTGATGGATAAAGGCGACAACCCATGCAACCAGTGTACTGATTAACGCACCATAAAATAAAGAAATCCCTAAATCCAGATTTTCAATAATACTGAGAAAGCTTATCGCCTGACCGTTGGCTTTAACGTCCAAGAAGCCAGTCAGTAA
>CAKMZU010000034.1:13431-17227 GCA_929200485.1 uncultured Gammaproteobacteria bacterium
AGTCAGTAACATCAAGCTGAAAGTTGAGATGACTAATGTACCGATTGGCAACAAAAGCCCCCAAACATGGCCATGATGTACGGGGCGATCCGATTCGTTAATGCCAGGTGGCGTCCCTTTTTCCGGATCAAAAAGCTGGCCTGCTTCAGCATGTTGCTGTTCTTTTTTCATTGGGCCTATGTCTAATTGCCAAATAACAACACTTAACAATAACAACAAGGACACCCAAGGGTAAAAATTGTAGGGAATCAATTCAATCAACAAGCGCATACTACTGATTTCCTGCCCGCCATTCATAACAAGAAAGCTACCAATAATGGCAGAAATATAAGCTCCCCAACTCGAAATAGGCATCAATACACACACAGGTGAAGCCGTTGAATCCAAAAGATAAGCCAGTTTAGCGCGAGATACCTGAAAACGATCAGTCAATGGTTGAGAGACACTGCCGACCACTAGTGAATTAAAATAATCATCAATAAATACAACCACACCTAAAAAGACCGTTAAACACTCAGACTGCTTACGAGTATGAATCCTGTGCCTTGCCCACAAAGCAAAGGCTTTAGCCGACCCACTGACGCTTATTAAGGTAGTCATCACCCCTAGCAGGAATAAAAATCCTAAAATATATAAATTCCATGAATTTAATTCGCCAGCTTTAAAAAAAAGCATTAAGAATTCGTTAAATAAACGATTAGCTGTATCAACTAGAGAAAATTTCTCTAGCAACAAACACGCACTGACGATCCCAACGCCAATAGAAAATAAAACTTTTCTTGAAACAATAGCAAGGGTAATCACTAGTGCCGGAGGCAGCAGAGAATAAATGCTATTTGAATATGAAATATCCAGCATAAAGAATCATAGATAAATTGAAAAAATAAAAGCATGCGATCATATCAATCAATAAAATAATAGCAACTTTAAAAGAATTCATTTACAAATAAACTTTTTAAATTTTTTTATTCACATTAAATATTAGCCACTCACTATAAAGTCAACTTAAAACCCCTATTAATTAAATGCCAGATTGACTTTTTATTTTACAAAATGATGTCATCAACTCTCAGGTAGTTTAGGCCCTCTTACTTTTCTACCCACCCCTTCTGGGATTGGCTGCTCCTGATGCTTCTTAGCCAGGTTTTTTAACGCTTCAAAAAGTTTCTTGGGCATAGGCGAAGAGCATCGCCGAGTCAAATCAATATGAATATCCACTTGCTCTGAACAGGCTGCGCGTTTGGATTGAGTTCGATTGAAAAGCTCGTGAAAAAAATGCAGCCGCTTCTCATCAACCGCTAAAAGCCTTGAAACCACTTCAAGCTGCTCACCTTCAGAGACTTCGCTTTCAAATACCATATGGCTTTCAAGCACCGCTTTGCCACAGTTTGTCGATTTTACATAATCTTCACCGAGTCCTATTTCTTCGGTCATGGCAACATGCGCATCATAAATCACTTGATAATAATGCATGGCATTCATGTGACCATTCACATCAATCCATTCAGCTGGTACCTGGCTGGCGTAAGTCGACATTGTCATAATTTTGCCCTTGGCGCGTAATCTTTTGCTCTGTCTTGGTCTAATAGGGAAATAAATTTCAAATGGAGACGCGCTATGCGTATGAGCACGTTTACATTATTTCTTTTGACCTTAACTTGGTTTCCGCTGGTATTAAACGCCAAAATCCATTGGCAGCCTATCGCAGCTTTAAAACAAACCCTTTGCAACCAGTCGGATTTGAGAGAACTATATAAACTGGTCAATGAAAAAAACACCCCAAATTTATGGATTGCTGGCACCAGGGATCCAGACTCTTTAAAGCCTTTGATTAAGAGCCTGTCTTTTAAAAAAATTGTGATTTCAGAAAGTGATAATAAACTTTTTTTTCACGCTCAGAGAACCATCAAACTCAATAAGAAAACCACGTTACTCAATAGCTCCCCTGAAACACTCACAACACCCTTCCCTTTAAATCTAGTACTAGTAAATCACTCACTTGATCAAAAACTCCCCTTCGAAAAAAGGGTATCACTGGAAAGTTGCTTATCAAACATCAGCAAGCATTTAAAAAAACATGGCATCGTCGCTGGTGTTATCACCACCTATGATCAGGACACATACCATGAAGCAACACTCAAAGCTATCAACAACGTACCATTTACCGATGCGCTAGCTGATTTCCCTGAACCATCAGGCAACATTACCTTAGGAGATATGGAAACCCAGCTGAAGCAGACAGGGTTTTTGATACAAACACTAAAGTTAAATAGGAAGGAAAAAGATTTTATAAATGAAGAGACTTTCGTGAATTATCTAAGGGCAGTTTCTCTTGAATATCGATGGATCGCACATAAAAATATACGGTTAGCCGAACGGTTTATTCATTGCTTATCAGATGAATATCGTCAGTTAACTCAATCAAATAAAAAATCCCTTAGCATCGCCGAGAACCAAATTATCTTTGTGGCGAAAAAAGCAGGTTCTTAGTACTTCGTGTCAAAAGGTTTGTCGCATGTAAGGTATCTTTCGACGGGCTCAGGATGAGCGGGAGAGTAGATAACCGCTCACACTGAGCTTGTCGAAGTGTGTTTATAAGAATAGTGCTTAGCCGACAATCGGTTTGACATGATGTACTAGATGGATTCCACACCTAAAAGGAATCCATTATCAACATAAACAATCGTTATCTAACCATTAATCAAATAATGGGCATAGATACTTGCCGCATAACCAAGGGCGATCACCGGCATCCACTTCAAATGTGTGAAGAACGTATAATACCCTCTGGCCTGCCCCATCAACGCAACACCTGCAGCTGATCCAACGGACAGTAAACTGCCGCCTACACCAGCAGTTAAGGTAACAAGAAGCCACTGCCAATGATCCATTGCGGGATTCATCGTTAACACAGCAAACATCACCGGAATATTATCGACAATCGCTGACATAATACCGACAAGGATATTTGCCATGGTAGGCCCAAGCTGCCCATAAAGATAAGAAGAGGTCAGGCTCAAATAGCCCATAAACCCTAAGCCACCAACAGATAAAATCACGCCATAGAAAAATAATAAGGTATCCCACTCTGCTTTGCCTATTCGGTCGAAAACATCAAAGCCTCTTGCACCAAATGGTGCAGTCTGAGTGGAAGGGGCGTCTGAGCCTGTGCCAACGGGCGTTGGGACATCAGATTTCATGCTTCTGTCGATACGGCAGAGATAAAAGGCTAAAAGATTGAGATAACCCAATCCAGTCATCATGCCAAAGACAGGCGGCAGATCCAGTAGACTATGAAATAGTACTGCGGTAACAATTGTCATTAAAAAAAGAAAGACGACAATTAAACCACCTGATTGAATTTTTATTTGGCCAGCACCCTTTATTGAAGGGATCCCTTTGCTGACAGCAAACTGCATAAAAAATGCTGGCACAACAAAATTCACTAGCGAAGGAATAAAGAGTTTGAAAAATTCAGCAAATTCCACCATTTCTTTTTGCCACACCATCAAGGTGGTGATATCACCAAATGGGCTGAACGCTCCACCGGCATTAGCAGCAATAACAATATTGATACAACTTACCCCTACAAATTGAGAGTTATCACGCCCAACTGCCAATATGACAGCGCACAATATCAACGCTGTGGTTAGGTTATCTGCAACAGGTGATATGAAAAATGCCAAAAATCCGGTTAACCAGAAGAGTGTACGAAAGCTAAACCCTTTTTGGACCAACCACTGCCTCAGCACTTCAAATACATTTCGCTCCATCATGGTATTGATGTAAGTCATCG
>CAKMZU010000035.1:0-2635 GCA_929200485.1 uncultured Gammaproteobacteria bacterium
TCATGAAACCCATGGACAAATTATGCTTATCCCTTTGCTAAGCGTCATTAAATTTAGCAAGTCTTAGATAGATTTTTATGGGTGAGAAGTAAATTCATAAAACCCTCATTGTGAGGATCATTGTCAACCTCGTCAATCCAGGGTCGAAGATCAGATGCCGTGCAGGGGATCAGATGATGATTGAGATGATCAATGATATATAATGGGATTTCCAGAGATAGGAGTTCGTCAAGCAATTTATGTGCTGAGCTACCGGCTCGGGTTAAGCCGTGAGGCCAAAATTCAGTAATAATGGATAAATCAGGGAGACTTCTAGCGATAAGGTGTTTCATGCCAGTCACAACGGCATATTCACTGCCTTGCACATCCATTTTTATGCAGTTAACGTGTGGAAACTCTGCTAAAAAATCATCGGCTCGAGTGAGTTTTATCTCTTGACGCAGCCGCTCGTTATCTTCGGGAAATAACTGATGATCGCCAAAATTATCTTCGCTTAAATACAATTGGCTTGATCCAACCTGATTGGCTAAGCCCATATTTACAGTTTGAACCTGTTTGAAGCTGTAATGCGCTATATTCTCTTGTAGTATTTTAAAATTATTGGCCTCTGGCTCAAAGCTAACAACTTTACCTGTTTCTCCCACGCAATCTGCACCGATTAAACTGTAGTAGCCAATATTTGCCCCGATATCGAGAAAAACATCACCCTGCGATAATAACCCCATAAGAAGCTCGGTCTCATAAGCTTCCCATATGCCATCGGATTGAATGCTTTTGGAAACAATAGTGTCACCCGACTCATGGGTTGTCATTGTTAATGGGCGACTAAGCCCATCAATGCATAAAGGGTAACGTTTAGACATGTTTTTTTAAATCAGAGTGGGAAGGTCATGCATTAGAAAGACGCAAGCGCTTAATGTCAGCAGCGGTAGGTGTAGTACCTAGCTCGTAGTAATGTTTTACGGCAAGAGCAACATCGGTAATTTCTTTTTTAACAAAAGGAAGTACCAGGATTTGACTGATAACATCGCCTAATTTTCCCAGCCAGAATTGATACTTCATGGTCGCTGTAAAATAGGTTTTGTTATTGGGTGCATCCTTGATGGCATAGGTGAATACGGATTGAGGTAAAGGCTTTTCTTTATCGCCATCATGAAGTCGGATTGCGAATCCATACCCTTCGTTCCATTCAATAACGGTTTCATCAAGCGCCATCATCTTTTTGAATACACGTCGACTAGTGCCTACGCCAGTACGTTGTTCAGTATGCATTTCGGTTTTTAACAAACCAGGCACATAATGGTGAGGAACAGTGAGATCCTGCATGATTTCCCATGCTTTTTCACGAGGAATATCGATTTCGACAGTAAAAGACGCAACACTTGCCACAATCAGCCACTCTTTATTGTTAGATTTCCTTGAAAGTACATGAGTCACTACAAAAAATCAATATAGAGCAGGGCGCTATTACACGATTTTTAATGCTCAATTTAGTTTTGCTGGAGTAGGGTTAGTCCCCTGACTAGGGGACTAAGCGGATCTTAGAGTGGTTTAATAATAATGCTATCTTTAAACATTTTAAAACGTTTGTCCTTATTCGTGGATTTTTCACCTAGAAGCTGAATGATCACACGGGTGCCTTTTTCATCTTTAATCAAACGCTTATAGAGATCTTTTACATCATCCAATGTCACTTTTTCAATGTGCTTAATGACAGCGATCCTGTCCTTTTCTTCTGGCGTGTGGTGTAACCAGTTGCTGACATGATAATTTAAATCTGACTCTAAATTTTTGATTGTCTGATCGACTTGTTTAATCAGGTCTTCTTTCGCTTCTTCGAAGCTATATTTATTCATTCGCTCGAAGGTTGTGTACGTTTCTTTAATGTATTGGTTCAGACTCTCATTCATATTTTGCAAACTGCCTTTACTTTGGGTCGAAAAGACAATCGCAGGGTATTCACCTAATTCGCGATACGACAGAGCGATGTTATGATCCTGAATGCCTAATGATTTTATTTTTTTCTCGCTGGCGTTGACGAGCATGACATAGACAATCATGCTAGCTTTCGATTCGATGCCTGGCTTAGAATCAATATAGGCATTAAGGAAGGCTTGCTCATCTGAATTTGGTCGCTTCTCATTTAACTGGTATATCTTATTATTTTCAAGTCGGTTGTTGAATCGAGTGACATAGTCTCTTTGAACTGGCTTAGGTAGCTTTTTAGTAAACTCATTCAGTAGCGCGCTGATTGCCTCGACTTCTTCTTTTGAATAACTGCCATAAGTTAATATACGAATCTTGTCTACAGCCAGTAACTTATCAACAAATTGATTAAAGCTCTTTTCATTCACTTTTTTCAAATCTTTCAATAATGCTTTTTCCGAAAAGAGGTAGTTATTCTTGATCATGTCAAACCGGATATGCATTAGTGTATCGCCAGGTTTTGCATTCTGTTTTTTGGTTCTATCAGAGTAAAATGCAACGGCTTTTTTTAACTCTTCAGCAGTAATAGGTTGAAGCAATTTGTATAATATATCACCAATGATCAAGCCTTGCTTTTGTGGAATTCCGTTGATGGTGATTTTTAGCCCGGATTCTTCATTGAAACTAACCTCATTGACTGCCGCAGCGG
>CAKMZU010000035.1:2645-3936 GCA_929200485.1 uncultured Gammaproteobacteria bacterium
AAAATATAGTCATAGATTCTTGCAAGATGCCGCTCCAACGGTGTTTCTAAAATTGTCGGCAGATTGAAATAAAGAATAGTTGATCCAATGGGGTAGTAGGGGTTGTAGCTGGACATGTATGCTGTTTCTACTCGATCCTCAGCAACCATCAATTCAGGCTTGGTAAATTTCCCTGCCGAGTTAAGATCAAAGCTACTGGGAATATATTTGTTCACTTCATGCAAGCTAAGGTTAAGTGATTCAGATTCCTTGGCTAATACATCATCAAGACCTTTTATGTTATAGGCGGTGCTAAAATAATCATTGGTGGTTTTGGCATCAGGATTTACAGATAGATCAAATACAATTGCATTCTCAAAACTCAGCTCGCTGAGAATGTCTCGCATGTCTTTTTCATTAAAATCCGTGATGATATGATCAGCTCTTAACACGTATTCAATTGGCAGGTATTGCGCATTAGTGGCTAGCTCTTTTGCATAGGCCACCCCTTTTCCGGGTTTATAGATAAAGGATTCAAGCATCAATATATCTTGCATTTCATGATGGTACACATTGAAATCTTCAATATTTTTCATCAAATCAATTAACTCTTTAAGCCCTGATAATATTTTTGATTTATTCTCGAGCCCTGTTTTTGTCAATTCCATGGTGATTTCGATGAAACCTTTTTGCATTGGCCATCGAATAAAACTGACATTGAAACTCGAAACATATTTGTTTTCATTAAGCCAGCGAATGAAGCTATTTTTTTGATCGCTTGAGAGTATTTGTTTGGCGATGTAATAAAATTTGTTACTTAAAAATTTACCCGCCGAATCAATGGGTAGGTCGACAATTAACTGATTCTTTTTCGAGTTGATTGAAACATAATGGTTACCCATGGTTTTTAACGATAATTTCGATAGAGCATCGGGTATGCTTCCATTGCTAGATTTGATTTTAGTCAGCTGTTCGGTCACTTTTTTCTCTACATCCTTAATCGGACGAGAGGTTATAATGACAACCTTCATCTTGTCGGTCATGAGAAATTGTTGATGATATTTATTCAATGCATCAATGATTGCGTCACTGGCTTTTAAGGTTTTCATGTTGCCGGTGGTGAAGTGACCTATTTGTGGGTTATCGCTAAGCTCGGCTAAGAGGAAGGTTTGTAATGCTTTAGCCTGTTTTTTTTGAGAGTACCATTCACTATGAAGCCCTTTGACACTTTCTTCGCAGTCATTTAATTGAAAAACGGGGTCATTGAATGAATCAGCTACGCGGTTTAGCAGATTTCCAACCAGTGCATTAT
>CAKMZU010000035.1:3946-8609 GCA_929200485.1 uncultured Gammaproteobacteria bacterium
GTGCATTATCTATAGTAAAAGCAAAAGTTGTCAGGCTGCCTTTGGTCTCTGATAAGTTTGTGCCATTATGATCCTCAGTAAAGCGTTCAATCGCATCGGCACGGGCAAAATTTTTACTTTGCTTCAATAATAACTTCTGATGAAGCTTTGCAATTCCACCAAAACCTGGGTCTTCGTAAAAACCACCAACAGGAATTGATATGGAGATTGAGGCATGTTCTTCTTTCTCATCAGAGATAATAATGACATCCATACCATTATCTAAAGTGAAATGTTTGTTTTCTCGCTGATCACCGACATAGCTTTGTAGCGTTTGACCGTCTTCTGAAAAAGATGGCCATGTCAGCAATGATAGAAAGAAAAAAACAAGTGGGACGGTTAATTTTTTGTATCGACGTGATGTCAAATATTCATGATGCTGAAGTATGCTTTGGTAATGGTTTACGATAAGACCCATTAATTCACCCATATATGTGTGGTTTGAAACTGCCTCTGACAAAAAAAAAGAGACTAAGTTTCTTCAAAGGTATTGAAGGTGCTTTTTTTATCCAGGCTGTTAAATTCAAGGCGTTGTCTGAACGCTTTGCTTAAACCCATTCAAATATGTATCAGGATAGACACACAATGCCAACAATAAAAACTTTTACCCCTTATTATAGGGTGGTATTTTTATTGCTGTGCCTGTTGTTTCCATACGATTTTTTAATGGTTAATGACGTATTCTTTGAAGATCGAAGCTAGTGCATCATTGGTTTCCTGGATTATTTAGTTCGAGCAACATCCACCGATACTTTTAATTCGGGCATTGCACCCCCACCAAAAATAACCCCTTTTAAGGGCGTTACATCGGCAAAATCTCGACCAGATGCGGTGACGATATACTGGTGGTTGATAAGCGTGTCGTTGGTTGGGTCAATATCAACCCAGCCTGAATCTGGGCAAAAATAGGAGACCCAGGCATGAGTTGCATCCACCCCGCGTAGTTTTCTTTGTCCTGCAGGTGGTAATGTTTCAATGTAACCGGAGATATATTTTGCCGGTATGCCATGTGATCGGAGGCAGCATATTTGCAGGTGAGCAAAGTCCTGGCAAACTCCCCGCTTGTGTTCGAGCACATCGTTAAGTGGGGTAGCTATGCTGGTAAATTCTGGGTCATACTGAAATTCGTTAAATATTTTTCGATTTAATGCGAATATTGCTTCATGAAATGGCCGATCTTCGTGGAGTGCTTCTGCCGAAAATTCTTTATATCGCGAATGCTTTTTTATCATGACTGAATCCAGCAGAAACTCTCTCGCCAGAATAGATGTGGACTCATTTTTGTTTAACAAGCATTCTTTCATTTGTTTAATCGTAAGATTTGGTGACGGTTGAATCGCCGGTTCGTGAACTTCCACCTCGCTTTCAGATGTTATCGTCAATTGCTCGTGAGGTTTTTGAATGTCAAATTGATACAGAGAGTTACCAAAATAATCCAGATGCGTTTCTGCAGTAGAAGGGTATGGATTTAGGTAGATATCATTAAAGAGGCAGGTTTGCCTCTCAGAGCTATTTGGAGCGAGTATCGCAATGTTATAACAGTTATGGACGGTTTCCGTATATTTGTATGAAGTAATATGTCGAATTTTATAACGCACGAGTTAATCACTCCCCCTGTTTGTTACTAACTGTCTTGGATAGAGACTATGGTCAAAGTAGTGATCATTAATATAATCGCCGAGTATACTGATGAGGTTCAGCTGTTCACTTAAGAAGTTGTAAAGCTTTTGACCTTTAGGATGATCATTTTGTAAAAGGTCACTTGCTACGGCTAGTTTGAGACTGCTGTAGCTTTCAAGCAGTATTCGTTCATCTGGCGTCAAGGTTTTTTCTTCACGATCACTATGAGGTAATCTTCGAGAATGTTTTTGCAACGATTCAATCTGAAAGATGAGTGACCTTGGATTGGTATAATCCAGTAGCATGATGTCAATGAGCGCTGATAAATCAGCTGTATCTTTATGTTCTCGTTTAAACGTGATAAAAAGCTCGTAAGAAGCTAAAAACACCTTCATCAGGTCAGATTGGTCAATCACTGGGATAGGACAGCAAAATAAATTTTGTATTAATTTTGCGGTGCACTCATATCGTTCAAGTCGCTTGCCAACAGTTAAAAACTGCCAACCTATATCCCGAATTTGTTCGCTGACGATACCTGTAAAGGCAAGTAAGTCTATGATTAGCGGCTCAAGTAATTGATGTGAAAGCGCAGAGAGCGGCTGTTCCAGAGATTCAATTAGCTGAATTAATGAATCGCGCAAGTTATTGGTGATCCTGATTGTGTCGTTTGATAATAATTCTTTTGAGGTTTCGGCTGCCTCTAGCAGTTTTTCCAGAATTGAAACAACACTGCTTTCGAGGGTTTTATCATTGATGATACTTAAAATTATCACATCAAAATTATTCAGTTGTTCAGGGTCAATTTGCTTATCAGCAAGGGCAGCGATACTTTGAACCAATATTTTTTTTGCGTTGTGTGATATCCCTTCTTCAGTACTACTCATCAGAAAATAGGTTCTGATGATGCGTATTGTGATCTCCGCTCTTTCAGAAAAACGCCCTAAGAAGTATAAATTTTCTATGACTCGGCTGGGTAAACTTGTCATTTTTTCATCAGGATTAGCAATGGTGATGGGCTGAGTTATCCCGGCATCCGCAGATTTTTGTCCACCTAAAACCCAAATATCTTTACTTAATGCTTCTGAGCGTAATCGAATAAACCGCGTGTCTGTTCGTTGACTTACCTGAGCTAATCCGCCTTTTAATAATGTAGGTTCTCCTTGAGAAACAACGCTAAAGGTTCGAAAAGTACTTGGTTGGCATTGTAATTGATTGTTAATAAACGCGGGGGTTTGTGAGGCACACAGTTGCTGCTGTGCGACATAAAATGTTGGACGCTCAATCATCTCCTGTATTAAAGATTGCTGACTTTCCTGATCAAGATCTGCTCCCCACACCCCTTTAATCTTCATCGAGGAGAAGGCTGGCTTGATCACTAGGTTTTGGATGTTATTGGTTATGTATTCTCTGTCGTTGATGTCGTGAAACCAATAAGTGGGTACTGATGGAATGGTTAGCGATGTCTGTAGATAAAATTGACTTAGTGCAGGTAAGTATTTATATAAAACAGGGTTTTCAAGGATACTGCAGCCAATAGGATTTATCATAGTGACATTGCCAAAACGAATGGCCTGTAATAACCCGGAAACACCCAGAAAAGAATCATTTTTCAATTCAACAGGGTCGCACAGCTCATCTTCTATATTCCGTAAGACAATGCCAACCTGTTTTAAGCCATCGAGCGTTTTCATCCAGAGTTGATTTTTTCTAACCAGCAAATCCAGTGACTGAACCAATGGAATACCTAATAAATTTGCCAGAAAGCTCTGTTCAAAATAGGAGGCATCTTTTTGGCCTTTACTTAAAATAACCGTCAAGGTATTCGGGTGTTGAGCCGCCAGATGGTTTAGCGCTGTCAACACTGACTGGTAAAACCCGATAAGTTTTTTGACGCCGCTATCTATAAAAGCCTTTGGAAACAGTCTTGAAACAACTGCTCGGTTTTCCAGCGTATACCCAATACCTTTTGGTGTCTGGAAGCCATCATTGAGTACAATCCATTGGCCAGTAGAATCTCGCATCATATCCGTGCAATGAAAAAACAGACCATTTGATGCGTTTATTTGGACATTCTGGCAGGGGCGTTGAAAACCTTGATGCGAAAAAATAACTTCAGGTGGAAGAATACCCTCCAGGATGACACGTCTTTCAGAATAAAGGTCTTTTAGAAGGGCATCAAAAACTTTTGTGCGTATATTCAATCCCTCATTGATTTCCTGCCATTCGTCTTCAGAAATGATGCGGGGAATTGGATCTAATGGCCAGCCTTGATGGGTTGCTTTTTCATTCTCTTCTCGCTCAAACGTTGCTCCATCGTCTCTTAAAAGTCGTCTGGCTTTGGCAACATAGCTTGTAAGATCACCTTGATTCATCCTTGAAATATCATCGATCAATATTTGCCAATGCGCTTTGATTGCCCCTTTGGTAGATAAAACCTCATTATAAGTATCATTAGGGCAAACTAGATCATCAATAAACGAATAAGTGTCTATCATAGTGTTGGCGTCATGGTTGTTTAAATCAAAGTGTTTGAATAGGTCGCCTTAAGTCGAGTGTGTGCGGGTAGTCATGATTAATCTCTTCTACTGGCGGCACTTTGGTCGGCCGTTGAGAGCAATTCAATGTAGTAAAGCGGTTGTAGCGTCTTGATTCTGCTTCAAACGCATTCACAGGGAATTTGTCATAGCTGAGCCCCCCCGGATGAGCGACATTGTAACTGCACCCCCCAACCACTTGATTGTTCCAGGTGTCTATTAAGTTAAAAATTAAGGGAATATTTTCTTTAATGGTTGGGTGTAACCCTGACGGTGGATGCCATGCTCTGTAGCGAACACCTGAGACATAGATCCCTTGGGTATCTGTTTTTGTAAGCGGAACATGTCGGTCATTGCAACTCAGAACATAGCGATTGTCCGTTAAACCATAAATTTTAACCTGGATCCGTTCTACAGAAGAATCAACGTAACGAGACGTACCAATAAAAGAAACTTCTTCGCCAAGAACA
>CAKMZU010000035.1:8619-16071 GCA_929200485.1 uncultured Gammaproteobacteria bacterium
ATTCAATGTCAATATTTCCCACTTGAGATCTGCCATAGTAGGGAAATCGAAATTCTTCAAAGGGCAATAGCCACTCAAGCTTAAAGGCAATGCCATTATCATTGAGCTCTCGAACAACGGACTTGATATCATCAAAAATATAGTGGGGCAGCATGTATTTATCGTGTAATTCTGTACCGAATCGAATCAAGGGTTTGGTGTATGGGTTTACCCAAAAGTAAGCGATCAGACTTCGAATAAGCAGTATTTGCACGAGTGACATGCGGCTATGGGGTGGCATTTCAAAACCTCGAAATTCTAAAATGCCAAGGCGTCCTGCAACACCATTCGGGGAGTAAAGTTTATCAATACAAAACTCGGCTCGGTGTGTATTTCCTGTCACATCAACCAATAGATTCCGGAAAAGCCTGTCAACTAACCAAGGTTTAGGCGTTTCACCTTTGGGGACTTGTGAAAAAGCTAATTCCAATTCATACAGCATTTCGTCACGCCCTTCATCCACTCGAGGTGCCTGGCTTGTAGGCCCGATAAACATCCCGGAGAATAAATAAGATAGCGAAGGGTGATGTTGCCAATAGGTGACAAGGCTTTGCAGGAGATCTGGACGCCGCAGAATAGGGCTGTCTTTAGGGGTTTTCGCGCCTAAAGTAATGTGATTTCCGCCGCCGGTGCCGGTATGCCTTCCATCAAGCATAAATTTTTCTGTTGCCAGACGCGCATCTCGCGCTTCTTGATAAAGCGCTGTTGTGGTTTCTTCAATTTGACGAAAATTCTCAGATGGATGGATATTGACCTCGATAACGCCTGGATCCGGTGTGATAAAAAGTTTATTGATTCGCGAGTCTGTCGGGCACTCATACCCTTCAAGTCCTATTGATAAATTAAGCTGTTCAGATGTGGTCTCTAGTGCAGCAATGATTTGAATAAATTGTTCAACATTATCCAGAGGAGGGATAAAAATAGTCAGGTTGCCTTCAGTGATTCTTGCGCTAAGGCAATGCTTTATGATGGTGTCTGATTCAGGCTCTGCTGATGTTAATGGAAATCTTGCTTTTGGGTGTTGCTCTAAGGGATGTTTTTCTGCGAATGGATCGGGTTCGGGTAGAGGCTTTTCTTTCTCTTGCGGCAATGAATCCAGCGGTAAGCGAAGGGCGAGAGGAGAATCTCCAGGGATCAACAGTATTTTATCTTTGTCAAAAGGCCAGGTACTTGATTGCCAGCTTTCTAATTTTTCTGACCAGGCAATGGGTAATATGAATCCAGCGGGCTCTTTGTGATTAATGGATATAAAGTGGATTAAATGCTTATATTTTATCGCCTGCTTATTTGTAGGCTTTGTTAAATCTACATCTTTTGGTAGTTTATCGATTTGATGTTGATAGATCTCAACGTCTTCATAGACAGGTTGACAGTAACTTGCTGGTAGCCCGAGCAGATGGGCAACCTGCTCAATATACTTATGACTGTCATTTATCCCGTTGTTCTCTGATGCTTGAGGGCCGAGAAGACGATTTGCATTCTCCCATAATGGGATTTTATCTTTACGCCAGGTAACCCCCATAGCCCATCGCGGCAACTCCTCAGTAGGATACCACTTGCCCTGACTTTGCTGCATAATGCCATCATCTGCAAAGCGTTTTTTTAAGCGGCAAAGTAAATCTATTGCACGTTCTAGCTTATGATCGCCGAGAGCTTCGGTATTCCACTGATCAGACTCCATATCGTCTATAGAAACAAAGGTTGGCTCGCCCCCTACCGTTAAGCGTACATCTTCTTTAACAAGTATTGCATCAACAGAATCTCCAAGGCATAAGACTTCCTGCCATTGCTCTTCAGAGTAGGGTTTAGTCACTCTTGGGTCTTCATGAATTCGCTTGACCTGGTTGCTGAACGTGAAATCAACTTCACATTCTTCAGTCTCACCTGTTATTGGTGCTGCTGAAACTGGGTCGGGTGTGCAGGCTAAAGGGATATGGCCTTCGGTGACAAATAACCCAGATGTCGGATCCAGCCCCACCCATCCTGCGCCGGGTAAATACACTTCGCACCAGGCATGTAAGTCGGTAAAGTCCTCTAAAGCCCCGACAGGCCCTTCGATTGGCTTTTCGTCGGGTTTTAATTGCACAAGATAACCCGATGTGAACCTTGCAGCTAATCCTAGATGACGAATTAGCTGAATCAGAAGCCAGGCAGTATCTCTACAGGAACCTGTCTTTTTTTCCAGTGTCTCTTCTGGTGTCTGAATACCCACTTCAAGCCGGATGGTGTATTTGATTGCTTTTTGAAGATCCTGATTCACTTCGACTAAAAAATCATTTGTTGTCTGCTTTTTTGTCGTTTTTATTTTTGTTGTTATGTTGGATAAGTATTCTGCAAATAAAGGCGTAGGGTCAATTTTCTGTAAATAGGGAGAGAGCTCTTTTTTCAGTTGATCGCTGTAACTAAAAGGGAAGTGCCGACAATTTTTATCCAGAAAGAAATCAAAGGGGTTAATGACCACGAGATCAGCAATCAGTTCGACATTGATGGTTAGAGAACGGGTTTTTTCTGGAAAGACTAATCTGGCAAGGTAATTACCAAAAGGGTCTTGTTGCCAGTTAATAAAGTGGTTTTTAGGCTCAATATTCAGGCTGTAATGCTCTATTGGCGTTCGACAATGGGGGGCTGGTCTAAGGCGCACAGTATGGGGAAACACCCGTATGTCGTTGTCAAACGCATAATGGGTATGATGACTCAATGCAACCTTTATTGTCACGCCGTAACTCCTCTAGTCTTCATACTTGGGAAACCAGTTATCGCTAATGCCTTTATGGATATTTCCAATCTGTGATTGCAAACGATGGAGATAATCCCGAAACTCTTCTAGTTTGCGGTAATTCATGGAACGGAATAAATTTTTTTCTACCGACTCAATGAGATCAATAACCGGTTTTTTCTTTGGTAAGTGATCACAGGACGTATGTATCGCTTTGATGCAATGCGAAATGCTACTAGGTAGATGCGGGTCTTCTAACAGATAATGCACCACTTTTTCTGAGACAACTGCTGAGCGAGTTACTTTCCGGTAGGCTTGTTCAGCACCTAGTGTCAGAAGAATATTCCCCCAGACCAGTTGGTGAGAATTAATCGTTGGTCCTTGTTCTTCAAGTTGAGAATGGGCTTTTGCACCTGCGTATAAAAGTCTGGTGGTCATATCTGCCCGTTCAATTTTTCTTCCCATCACCATGAAATACCAAACGTCATCCATTGGCATGGTAGAAAGTAATAAACCTTTTATCTGGAAGCAGCTATGAATAATGCCATCTAGGAATTCGATGCGTTGATTTCGATTGACCCCCTGATTCAGATTTTTTTCGACAAACAAGCTCATTTCATTGATAAGAATCCAGATGTATTCTGGTAGTGTATCTCTTGTTGTTCGGATATTTTCTCGGACTTGTTTTAACGAAGAGATGATAGAAGAGGGGTTTTGTTTATCGCCCAGAAAGAATTTGATAATGCTTCTTTCATCCTCATTTTTGTAGGATTTTTTAAATATGGCTTCTGATTCATTTAAGGAGATCAAGCCATACCAGCTAAATGCTGCCCCCATAGGTAAATCAAGCATAAGCTTATGATAAACATCAATCAGGCGGGCCGTGTTTTCAATGCGATCTAAATATCTTGCAGTCCAATAAATTCGTTCGGCAACACGAGATAACATACAATCTCCGCTTTTATTAATTGAGATTATTTATCTTCTTTATCGACAATCCAGGTATCTTTACTGCCTCCACCCTGGGAAGAGTTTACGACTAACGATCCCTTTTTCATTGCAACTCGGGTTAAGCCCCCTGTGGTAACAAATATTTTTTTTCCTTGCAATACGAAGGGGCGAAGATCCAGATGTCTAGGTTCTATAGACCCCTTGTCTACTAGGCATGGAGCCGTAGAAATTGAAATTGTGGGTTGTGCAATGAAATTTCTCGGGTTGTTTTTAATTTGAGCAATAACGGTTTCACGCTCTTTTTTTGTTGAATGCGGACCGATAAGTATGCCATACCCGCCTGACTCATTAGCCGGTTTGACTACTAGGTCTTCAATATTGTTAATAACGTGCTGGCGTTGTTTTTTATCAAGGCAAAGCCAGGTTTTTACATTGTTGATAATAGGGTCCTGATCCAGGTAGTATTTGATAATTTTTGGCATGAAGGCATAGATGACTTTATCGTCAGCAACACCAGCGCCAGGTGCATTTGCGATAGCGACATTGCCCTTTTTCCATGCTCGTATAACGCCGGCACAACCAAGGACTGAGTCTTTTTCAAAGCATTCAGGGTCAAGATACAAATCATCAATGCGGCGATAAATGACATCCACCCGTTCGAGGCCAGCAATGGTTTTCATATAGACACAATCGTCTTTTTCAACTGTTAAATCAGACCCTTCAACCAATTCAGCCCCCATTTGTTGTGCTAGATAGGCATGTTCGAAATAGGCTGAATTGAATATGCCCGGGGTTAAGACAACAATGATCGGATTGGAGCGTTTTCTAGGAGAAAGCGAGGAGAGCATATCAAACAACTCGGAAGTATAGTTGTTGACTGGGGCGATTTTCATGGATTCAAATAATTCAGGAAAAATTCGCTTGGTAATCGAACGATTTTCAAGCATGTAGGAGACACCTGAAGGAACTCGCAGATTATCTTCCAGCACATAAAACTCGCCATCTTTATCGCGCACCAAATCTGTGCCGCAGATATGTGCCCATATATTCAGGGGGGGGGAGAAGCCTATGCATTCCTTTCGGAAGTTTTTTGATTTTTGGATCAGCTCTGCCGGGATAATGCCATCTTTGATAATTTTCTGATCATGGTAAAGGTCATCAATAAATAAGTTAATGGCTCTAAGTCGCTGCTTTAAGCCTGATGCGACCTTATCCCAAGTACTTCTGGATATGGTTCTTGGGATAATATCAAAAGGCCAGGCGCGATCAATATTTTGGCCTTGCGAATAAACAGTGAAACTGATGCCCATTTGTTTGATGGTAGCCTCAGCAGATTGTTTGCGGGCTTTTACGTCTTCTTCGGTTAGTGAGTTGATATAGTGATAAAGCTTTTTAGCAACAGATCTTGGTGTTTTAGTGGCATCCAACAACTCATCGTAAGTCATACTCGCATCATAACCTTGCCACAGCTTAATCATGTTGTTTCTCATTGATGATCGTTAGCTTTTGACAGCTAAAGCGTCAAAAAATTACATGAAATCAGTGATATTTAAGGAATTTTTATCAGTCTCTAAATAGCATCCCTCTTAAAAATTGATAGCTAATGTTTCACTTAGTCTGGTGGTAAAGGGGCAGGAGAAATTAATAAGCGAATTTTGATGCCTAAAGTACTAAAAAGGAGTAAATCTATAAGGTTGAGGGTCGATATGTAGAAGTATCATTTGTTAATGATCAATATTAAGTGTTTCAATGTTATCTATTGAGTCAGCTTTTTCATTCATGCTTTTATTTTTTTGTCAATAATTATTCTATTTTTACCTAGTAAATCAGCGTTATTTCATTTTTGAAATAAACCCGCTTTTTTTTCTTAAAGTTTTACTGCAGACTCGCCGCCTGTGTATTTACTTAATTTTGTTAAAAAATAAGGCAAAAATAGGTAAAAGTATAAAATTAGGCTATGTTCATAGAAACATTGATGCACAGTAGACTGCAAGTGCTTGTTAGACTGCTGATAGGCAAAGGTGTTGAGAATAAGATCTTGGCTTTTAATAAGTTTTTGTAGCTTACAAAGCTGAGTATTTTAAACTTGTTGTATTTATTTGAACTATAATTTCAAAAATAGCTTGCTAATTATAACGTTTTAAGGGGACCACTATGAGAATGAACGAGACTCCCATAACTCCACCTAGTAATGTTTTATTATTGACAGAATTTCCTCGTGCTGCGAAAGAGGCGATGCATCTTTTTAGCTTTCATTGGCGCGGCCAATTGTCAAAAGCACCGAAGGGCAATGGCCAACCAATCCTGACGATACCAGGCTTTGGTGGTGCTGATGGCTCCATGTCCATGTTAAGACAGTTCCTTAATCGCCTAGGCTATGATGCCCATCCCTGGAAGCTTGGCCGAAATCTACCTGATGGGAGAGTAACCCAGATGGATGAAATACTGGAATACTGTAAAAAGCGTGAAGATCAGCTCGTCCAACGTATATATGAAATAAAAAAACAAACTGGAGAAAAAGTTTCCCTCATTGGCTGGAGTATGGGAGGTGTTTTTGCCAATACCTTGGCGCAAACACACCCGGATTTGGTTGCTCAAGTGATTACATTAGGTGCTCCAGTGGGTAATCCCAAATATACAAGTACATGGAATCTGTTGAAATACCTTAATATGTCGACTGTCGATGATGATCTACAAAATGTTGAGGCTTGGGAGTATCGGAAAAATCAGCTGGGTGAGCGTACGGTTCGGTCTTCTGTTATTTATAGCGAAATGGATGGTGCTGTATCCAAGCATGCGGCCATCATTGAAAATGATGATTTTGTTGAAAATATTCATGTTCGCTCAAGTCATGTTGGATTTTCGCACAACCCACTGGTTTACTGGGTTGTTGCCGAGCGACTAGCGCAAGATAAAGAAAACTGGGAAGATTTTGATGTGAGTATGCAACCGCCAAAGATTCAGCGTTGCTTTAACCACTAATTAACTTTTCATACCGTCTAAAACACTTATTTTCTTAGATTCCTGCACTGGCAGGAATCATTTTTTAATCGAAGCAATCGCTTTAAATCCCTTCTGCTAATAACGCCACCTCACGAAAGCCTTCAAGGGGCACCGTTTCAAAAAAACGCATTGAAAATTCAGACTCAGCTACTCGTTTTTTGTTTTCAACCGTTATAGCAATTCTATGTTGCTCATTAGGGTAAAGCAGCCAGCTTAAGTAATCTTCACCTTGTTCGGGGCGCTTGGTGTCAACAGATAGGCGAATATTTGAATTGCATAAAGGTTGTTCTTGGTTTTCTTTTTTCTGTGTACCCTTGCCTTGTCCTGTAACAGGATTATTTTGCTCACCTATAACAAAGCTAAACTCATCCAGCGGAAAGGATAGCCCAAGGCCTACAACCTTTATAAATGACTCCTTTAGTGTCCAATAATCAAAAAAACGACTCTTTTTTTGATTAACAGGCAGTTGATTGAGTGCTTCTACTTCAGTTTTTGAAAAGTATCTGTCAGCTATGTCGATGATGCTGTCATCATTTCGATGTAAGTTTTCAACATCGACACCGATTTCAGTAGATGAAATAACCCCGCAGATGATCAAGTTCTGCGTATGACTTAAATTGAAAAATAGAGGTGAGTCAGTATTGGCTAGATACGGCTTGCCTTTTTTTCCTTTATCAAAGCACAGTTTCCTTGGCGGCAGATTTTTATAGCGCCCTAAGACTTCCCTAACAAAAGCCCGGGGT
>CAKMZU010000035.1:16081-16761 GCA_929200485.1 uncultured Gammaproteobacteria bacterium
GGTTATTAGTGCATCTTTCCGGTGCTTTTGGAATTTCAACCGCGCGACTTTTTGAGTTTCCTCATCGTCAAGAAGAGTATGGTAACTATCCAGCAATTGTTGATCTGTGATTAGCGCGGGCTTACAAAACCAAAGGTCAATGGTATTTTGGGGGATGTTCACGTGTCTGATCGTCAAAAATAGACCATCATACAGAAAAAGTGCGCGGCAGGTTACTTGAATAAGCACTCTTACGCTTTCTAATTGCCAGTTTTTCTTAGAAAATGCGAAACTTTCCTGAGATATTTTAAGGGTTTTGGGTATAATCCAGATCGTTTATAAAATAATAATCAGGTTTTTCTTTGTCGTCCTTACTCACCGCCTGCGAATTAAGCTTTAATCGAGGGGAAAAGTGTATTTTTCAAGGGATTAATTTCTCTTTGGATCGCGGGGAGTTGCTCAAAGTTACAGGCCCTAATGGTGTGGGGAAATCTACCTTACTGAAGATCTTGGCTGGTCACTTAAAGGGGGTTGGTGGAGAGTTGTTATTTGAAGGAAAGTCTCTAGCTAACGCTGACGATTTTCGACAAAGCACTTGTTATCTAGGTCATCAGTTAGGCGTCAAAGCGCAGTTAACTCCTTATGAAAACCTGGTTTTTATCAGGGATTTTTTACCGTCTAAACCCAATGTTGATATAGAG
>CAKMZU010000036.1:0-12823 GCA_929200485.1 uncultured Gammaproteobacteria bacterium
AGTGCCTGGCTCCGACAAAGTATATTTGCGCCAGATTGATTTGCAAACGCATCAGACCGTTGCCCAGATTGTTTTAAAAGCAGGGGTGGACTATGACATTGATCCATTTCAGGGGCGTATCATCTTAACTCAACCGTTATCCAGCCGATCCTTGTTAAATAACCAACCTTTGATTAATAACCGTTTAGGCGGTGAGGTCTATAACTATCTGGTTGTGGATTATGAGTATGTTCCTAGAAACACAAGAGACCGGCTTGAAAATATGACCTATGGTGGTCGCATGAAAGGATGGATTACCAAGCATTTTGGATTAGGTGCGACCTATGTTAAAGAAGAAAAAGACAGTCAGGATTATGAATTAAAAGGCGGTGATGTCACCATTCGGTTTACTGAGGGCAGCTATATTAAAGCAGAATATGCCAAGTCCGATGGTGTTGAGAGCGACAGTAATTTTGTATCCACAGACGGCGGTTTAACCTTTGATCGGCGTGATGGCGTTAAAGACAAGCGTGATGGCAATATGGTTTTGGTCAATTCCGTTATCAATCTTTATGATTTGATGCCGGGTGTTATTGGTGCTGTGGGTAATGATTTTGGGCTGTGGTACAAAGAGAAAGATTCAGGCTTCAGTTATGCCAGTCAATTTGATTCGCTTGAGCAAAAAAATTACGGTGGTCGATTGCGCTTACAATTTGCTGATCGAGTGAATTTTGTCACAAGACATCAGGAGACCGACGAGAAAGATGCAGGGGGTGTGCAGGAAACCGACACGAGAGAAACTGAAGTTGAGCTCGGTTGGCTGATCACGGATCATTTTAAAGTCGCTATTGCCGGGGAGAAAATTAAAGAATTGGATCGCCAAAAAGCAATGAGTGATGCCAACCTTGCAGGTCTCCGATTCGATTATATTTATAATTCTGCCAATAACTTTTATGTCAAAGGCCAGAAAACCGTTGATAGCTCAAAAAACTATCAAGACAATGACAGTGTGACGGTTGGATTGCAAACGCGACTGCTCCGCAATCTCAGCCTGGCTGGAGATTACACCTCCGGTGATCGGGGTGAAACCACACAGCTGACTTTAGGTTTCGATCGCACCAATACACACAACACCTATGTGACCTGGTTGACTAATGATTATGAAGATAAAAACAATCTGGTGTTTGGCCAAAAAGGGCAGCTAACGGATAATCTCAGCGCGTTTCAGGAAAACCAGTTTGTAGCAGAAAACAATGGCAAGGGGCGTATAGATTCGTTTGGCTTTAATTATAAAGTCAATGATGTGTTACAAAGTGGCTTGTCTTTTCAGCAGGGTAAAATCGATAATAAATCCATGGTGAATAACCTGCCGGTTGAAGAAACGGTCAAGAGAACCGCAGGCTCAATGTATTGGGTATTTGATAATGATAAGGTGTTTGTTACCAATAAATTTGAAGTTCGATACGACAGAGGCAAGGAGGATACTGAGCAGTATGTGACAATCAACCGATACATGCAGCAGTTAACGCTTGCGCATACCTTGTACGGTAAATTCAATTACACCATTACCAACAACAAAGAAACCGATAAAACCATTCAGCGTTTTATTGAAGGGTCAGCTGGCATTGCTTACCGTCCGCATGGAAAAAAACCGATGAAACCTATGTGAGAGCCGATAAGACACGTTTGCCACTAGAAAATGATGTTTATCTTTTAGCGGTAAGTTCATCCTATCACTTGATGAATAGCTGGGATTTAATGGCAGAATACCATTGGAAAACCGATCGGAATTCGGATGATGTGCTTCAAGGCGCATTGGTTTCTGTTAATAAACTGATAGGCAAGAACTTGAAATTGGGTATTGGCTATAACTTCTCTGACTTTAACGATGACCTTGTGAAAAAAGATGATTATGAAGCACATGGCTTCTTTATCAACATGCTGGGAACGTTCTAATGAAGATACCAACGTATGGCTATCCTATCGCTTTGTTGTTATTGGTGGTTTTGATGGGGCTAATTGGTTGTTCTACCCAGACCTATGTCAGTGACGAAAATATCAACAAATATGCGCCTGTGATGGTAGAGAAGTTTGTTATTGATGAAGGCTCTGCAAAACCCGACTTAACGGTGTATTTTGGGTTTGATCAATCCATGTTAACCGGAGCAGAAAAGCAAAAACTTGATGCGTTTATCCAACGCGTTAAAAACACCAAAGGTGAAATCATTATTTCAGGTTATACGGATTTAACGGGGAGTAGCGAATATAATAAAGGGTTGTCTGAGCGCCGAGCGGCATCAATTACCAGCTATTTACAATCTAAAGATCAAAACGTATCGAATCATCAATATAGCCAAAAAGCGCTGGGTAAAACCCATCCGCTTGTCAGAGCCATGGGATCTGATGCCAATGCACAAAATCGCCGAGGTTATGTTTTCTTTAAACCTTCCTAGTGCGGCTGCCAGTCAATTCCTTCAAATTAGATAACTTACGTAAAAAGCATCCTTCGACGGGCTCAGGATGAACGGTAGTGAGGATTTCAACCTTCTCTCCCATTCGCACTGAGCTCGTTGAAGAGCGCAAAAAAACGGAAGGGACTTTAAAGCAGATGCACTAGAGACTTCAGGAATAATAAAGGCATTAATATTACCCTTTGGTTTCTCGGAGGGCCCTTGATTTTATTCGTTTTAAATTAACAGCGATTAATAGTACAGGAAGAACAAGTTCAACAATCATGGCAATAAATAATACGGGGCCTGGATGCCCGGCAAGACAATAAGAAAGTAATCTGGCAAGCCCCGCACTTAGCATAATCAAGGCAATCATAGGGATAAAAAAGCCGCGGATTCTGATATTTGTTGCCACCCATAAACAAAATAAGCCATAAAAAATCCAAAACACCGAGAGAAAACGAAGCTCGCTGTCGATAGCAGGGCTGACAATGGTTTCTTTGGGAAGTGTCTCGGCACCTGGAACGTTAATTATCCCACCAAACAATAGGTTCATGCCGGTAATGGCTGCAATGATAAAGGTGATAAGCAGGAGTGTTTTTAATGCCGATTCCATTCGATAGATACCTTTAAATCCTTTTCATTGAGCCTATTGCTTTTTTTGTAAAATGTCGAGTTGAGATTTGTTGTCTTTTTTCTAGCGTTAATTTTTTATGATAAATGGTAAAATAATTGTTTGACATAATATGTCATCATGGTAGTGTGGATGCCAAGTCACTATTCATGTTGATTAATATAAAAACGAAAACGCTATAAGGGAGCACTTTGTATGCAGTCACAGGATTTAAGCCTGCACTTTTCAAATTTGACCTTTGAAGGTTATGGGTTCGATTGCCAGATCATTCAAGGGGAGGTGGATGTCCTTCAAGTGGTTGTTGAAGGGTTTGAAGAGTTACCGGTCTATCTTTCGATTACCGATAACCAGATTCTCTGTATTAGTTATCTGTGGAATGAATCGGAAGTCAATCAGGAAAAACGCGCTGAGATGCTTGATGTGATGCTAGAGATGAATATTCCTATGCCGCTATCGTCATTTTCACGCATTCAAGATCAGTACGTCATATTTGGCGCGTTATCAACAAACTCAAGTTTTGATGATATTGCTCATGAGATCATCACGCTTTGTGAAAACGCCGTAGAAGCCATCGGCGCAATGACTGACTACTTAAATTAACGGAAGTTTTTGTAAGGATTAGGGGATTAGCTATGAAAGTATTATCTAAATTAATGACAGCGATTCGAGGCGGCGCCAGAGAAGCAGGTGAATCCATTGTGGATGCCAATGCCGTTCGTATTTTTGAGCAGGAAATCGTTGATTCAAAAAATCATATTAAAAAAGCCAAAGACAGTTTGACTTCTGTTATGGCGGAAAAGATGCAGGCAGCAAGAAAAGTCGATGCGATCCAAAATGATATTGCTGCCAATGAAGGGTATGCGGAAAAAGCCTTAGCCAAAGGCGATGAAGCGCTGGCTTTGGAAGTGGCTCAAAAAATTGCACAGTTAGAGTCGGAATTAGCTGATCAGCAAGGTGTTCAGCAAACTTGTGCGCTTCATGTTGAAAAATTAAAAGGGCAGATTCAAGCGGCAGAGCGTCAAATTGTTGAAAATGAACGTCAGCTCAATATGATCAAAACAACTGAAAGTGTGCATAAAGCCACGGCAGCGATTAGCGATAATTTTTCTCAATCGGGCTCGAAGCTGGTTAACGCTAAAGAATCGTTAGAGCGTATTAAAAAACGTCAGGAAATGCGTGAAGATAAATTAAAAGCGGCAGAAGAGTTAAACAGCGAAAACTTCGACAAGTCGTTAAATGACAAGTTGAAAGATGCTGGAATCATGGATAGCGGTTCATCAAGTGCCAATGCTGTGCTTGAACGTTTGAAAAACAAGCAATCTTAAGCTGCGAAACATCCTTTGACAAGCTCAGGATGAGCGGAACTTATATCTGCTCAGGGCGGGCGAGTTATCGCCCACCCGTAAATCTTGAGTCTTGCCAGAGTGTTTCTTAATAATTCTTCTTGATGGAACCTAAATGAAAAAATTATTCAAAGCCATGATGGCGTCAATGAAATCTGAGGCACCTCTACGTGACGTAGTTGAGTTAAAAGATTTGGCGATCAATGATTATGTGGATTTGTCCGATAGCTTTGCATTGCCTTCTGAGTTGCGTGGTAAAACGTTTCAAGTGAATAGTATTGATAGCTATTTCTACAGTGATGGTTTGAACACAGAATGGGCCCTCAAAGGGGATACTCAAAAGAAGTTGTATCTGGCTCAGACGGATTTAGGTGGCGAAGATCAGTTAGAATTTAGTTATCAATTGAAGAAAAAAGAAGTGGATTCTTTATTTGGATGGGATCAGTTAAAAGCCCTTTTTGATAAATCTAATGATACCGAGCTTAGCTGCAAGAATATCGATGCGTTTGAAGGTTGGTTGGCAGAGAAATACACAAGGAGCGAATGCGGTGCTAAAGGTACTTATTGCGCTGGCGATTATAGGGGCAAGCCTCGTCAAAATGGGGATGAGTCGTTTACTTATTTCAGCTTTTTCAATGCGGATGAAACATTAAGTGTAGAAGTCGAGGTTTGGGATGAAGATGAAATCGATGTGTTTATTTCCATTCTTAGGCCTGAAACTGACATCACCGCCTGTTATGCAGGGTAATCGTAAGTTAATTCGATGAAAAAACTTCCTCAAAAATGGCAATCTGAACAAAAAGCCATTCGAGCCATCCAATTGGCGTTTGATCTTGATGAAAAAATCCAGTCTGTGATTCGAGAAGAAGCACAAAATACAGGTGTCAGTGCCAGTGAGCATATTCGAGGCATTCTTGGACTTTCTGTGACAGGCAAGCCTGTTCGGCCAAGGCTTACGGTATCGTTGAAACCTGAAGATTTTGAACAGTTGGCGCAAAAATATCAGGTGGATGCGTCAAATCGAAAAGAGATCAAAGATTGTGTCTCGCGCGATTTGCAGGACTATGTTAATCTCAAACTGCAAAAATAACGATAATAATCTCTTATGACTAATTTCTTATAAATGATCCCTTATGGGCAGAACCTTTTTCTTTCTAAAACGTCTAGGTCGTAATAAAAAAAAGCAATCCTTAGTCGAGCGATCCCATAAAGCGCGATTAACAAGGCTTTTTGGTTTGTTGTTGGGCCTTATTTGTCTTCATACGCTGCTGATTATGCGGTTTGAAGCGTTACCTTTATCGGATGCGTTGTGGCTAACCTTAACATCCATGACAACAGTGGGTTACGGCGATTATTCTGCGGCGACTATTCCCGGTCGACTAACAACGGTTGCGCTGATTTATGTGTTAGGCATTTGGATATTGGCACAGCTCGCTGGTGATTTTTTGGATTATCGCCAGGATCGACGAGAGAAAATGATAAAAGGCTTATGGAGGTGGCAAACCATGTCTCGGCATATTTTAATTATTAATTCACCAGAAAAAAATTCTGAACGCTATCTTGTGCGTTTAATTGAACAGATTCAACAGACACCCAGTTTAGAGTCATTGCCTGTCAATATCCTGACCTCTCGTTATCCTGAAGGCTTGCCGACGAGTCTACGAGATAGAGGTGTAAAACATTTTCATCGAGATGTGCATACTCAGGTTAACCTCAATGAACTTCACCTTGATTGCGCGGATTATATTCTGGTGTTAGCGCCTGATGAGTATGATGCACGCTCGGATAGTTTAACACTGGATATGCTAGATAGGCTCAAACGAGAGAAAACATCGGCATTTGTCGTGGCGGAATGTTTGTTGGATGAAAATCGAGATCGCTTTATAAGTTTAGGTGCCAATGCTGTGATACGTCCGGTGCGTGGTTATCCAGAGCTGATTGTTCGTGCGATGTCAGCGCCGGGCACGGAAAGAATTTTAGAAAATCTGTTTACGCATCAAGGTGCATCGATGAGGCGGGTGGATATTGACCTGTCGGGCATTCAATGGAAAACACTGGTCAGTTGCCTGATCGAAAAGGGGGTCGGAACAGCGCTTGGATATATTGATAGTTCTGATCGAGTCATTACTAACCCGGAAGCCCTCGATAAAATACAGGGCAAAGCCTTATTGATGATAGTGAGTGATTCCAAGACATTAACCATCAAACAGGTTAAGAACGCACTAGAGGACGCAAGTTAATGGATTTTAAGGAAGTCATTGAAGCGCTTTACAGTACAGGAAGTTTATTACTGCTGTATTTGGCCATCTTTTTTATTGCCAACTTGTTTTATGCAAGGAAAGCCGGTGCCGATATAAAAAGACAAATTATCGACAATGATAATGCTGCAGCGGCCATTAGTTTTGCAGGCTTTTTAATAGGGCAGGGGGTTATTTTTATTGGTTCAGTTATGGGGCCTTCTCAGGGATTAATTGCTGATTTACTGGTGGTTCTACAATACGGTGCATTGGGCATATTGTTTTTATTTATTTCACACTGGATCAACGATAAATTGATTCTCTCACGATTTTGTAACAAAACCCTGATTCAAAAAGATCATAATATTGGCGTAGGGATTGTTCAGGCCGCGTCATTTATTGCGTCAAGTTTGATGATATCGGGTAGCCTTCAAGGTGAAGGTGGCGGAATAGAAACAGCGTTAGCATTTTTTGTTCTGGGTCAGTTTTTTCTGGTCATTATGGGTAAGATTTACGACAAAATTACGCCATTCGATTTACAAAAAGAAGTCCTTGAAAACAATCTCGCAGCGAGTGTTTCCTTTGCCGGCAGCTTAATTGCTTTAGGGGTGATATTGGCCAAAGCAGCCTCAGGTGATTTTATCAGCTGGGAAGATAACCTGATAAGCTTTCTAAGCTTTGCTGTCGGGGCGTGTTTGCTGTTGCCGGTTTTCCGATTTTTCTTTGATAAGTGTGTAATCCCGCAAGGAGATTTAAATACAGAAATTGCCAGAGATAAAAATCTTGGAGCAGGCATATTGGAATTAGCCACGACAGTGATTTTTACCACTGTGCTCTGTTTTTTATTTTAGGTTTTTTTATTTTAAGGCGATTTTAAGGATTTAATGATGCCATACGCGTTTATTTTTGGTATTTATTGCGCTATCGGTTTGTTGTTTGCAGCGATTATGTCAGGCGATTCGTCGGTTCGTGACATGCGATTGATTAATTCAGATAGTGGTCGGTTCGGCCCGATTCATATTGATAAGAAAAATACGATTAAAAATATCAATATCTATAAAGATGTCTCCTTGGGAAGATGGACCTCTATTGATGTGGATGTTTTGGATGCACAAGGCACAAAGCTTTTCAGCTTTGGTGATCAACTATGGCATGAAAGTGGTTATGATTCCGACGGTGCCTGGGAAGAATCAAATCGTGAAATTGAGATTCCAATCACTTTTAGGTCACCGGGTAAGTATTATTTGGATATTCGAACTGATACCAATGAAACGAGCCAATTGAGTATTTATGTCTCAGAAGCAACGCAACGTGGAAGCTCGATCCCTTTTGTGCTGCTGTCTATTTTAAGTTTAATCGCCGCTTTGGTTTGTTATTATCTGTACCAACATTCGAAAAGACCAGTGAGTAAAGGGAATTTTATTACGGTGATTGCTGTACTTGGCGTCCTTTTTTTCGTGGCATTTTTCTATAGCTTTCGAGGCTATGGTTATACGGGTTATTATGGTTACCACAGAGGTCCATCGTTCTACTATTGGGGAGGGCCGAAGATTTATCACGAGAGAAGTTACCGACATGGCAGTGTGGGGGGGATTAAACATCGTGGTGGCGGTTTTAGCAGCGGTAAGTAGCGTTAATGAAGCATAAAGAAACCCATGTCCTTATCTTTGCGGTATTCATCGCAGGTCTTTGTTCTATTATCTATGAGCTGTTGATTGCAACAGCGTCTTCCTATTTTTTGGGCGATAGTATCAAGCAATTTTCAATTACCATTGGCAGCTATATGGCGGCCATGGGGATAGGTTCTTATCTATCCCGGTTTGTTGGGGATAAACAGTTACTACTAAATTTTATTCGCTTTGAGCTGGTGTTAGGGCTGATAGGCGGCCTGAGTGTGCCATTGTTGTATTTGGCATTTGCCTATACCGAGAGCTTTCAGTGGGTATCCATTGGGTTAACCGTTGCCATCGGTATACTCATCGGTCTGGAAATACCCTTACTTAGCCGATTGATGGAAAAGCATTATCAGTTAAGTTTTAATATTTCCAATGTACTCTCAGTTGATTATTTAGGTGCATTAATTGCGACACTGATTTTTCCATTTATTTTATTGCCTGCCTTTGGCACATTTAAAACCGCGTTGTTTTTTGGTTTGGTAAACATGTCCATTGCTTTTGTGCTGTTGATATTCTTTGCGGATAAGATTGCCATCAGCCATAAGAAAATTATTTGGGGATACTCTCTGGTGGTGACGGCGTTACTTGGCTGTACTTTTATATTTTCAAGCACACTTCTGCATCACTTCAGTGATAACCTCTATAACGATCGCATTGTGTATGCAGTCGAAACACCGTATCAAAAAATCGTCATGACCAAACGAAAAGATGATTTACGATTATATTTGAATGGCAATCTACAGTTCTCGTCAACCGATGAGTACCGCTATCATGAGTCGCTAGTGCATTTGCCGTTGGCGAATGTCAGGGTGCCAAAAAATGTTCTTATGCTCGGTGGTGGTGACGGTTTAGGTGTTCGAGAGGTTTTAAAATATCCCTCGATTGAATCCATTACGTTGGTCGATCTAGATCCTGCGATTACACATTTAGCTACCGAAAATCACTTATTATCCAAGCTTAATAAACAGAGTTTAGAAAACACCAAGGTGACAGTCATCAATCAAGATGCCTTTACTTTTTTATTGGATAGCACTAAGAAATATCATGCGATTATCATTGATCTACCTGACCCTAATAACGCAGCGCTTGCAAGACTCTACAGTCAGGAGTTCTATCGATTAATCCGCCAAAACCTGGCGTTTGACGGGGTTTTTGTGACTCAGGCAACCAGCCCATTTTTTGCGCACAAAGCGTTTTGGACGATTTATTCATCCATTAAATCAGGTGGATTTGCCTATGCTGTGCCATATCATGTGAATGTGCCATCTTTTGGTGATTGGGGGTTTATCATGGCCTCACAAAGGCCGTTAGATCTTAAGCAGCTTGATTTGATTGATCAAACGCAATTTGTTTCAGATCAAGTGACTGAATCAATGACAGTGTTTGCTAAAGATAGGGGCTTTGTTGCCATGCCATCAAGCACCATTGATCATCCTTTAGTGTTAAATCATTATCTTAAAGGCTTTAAAGAGTGGGATTAACCATTAACCCCACTCGTTAAAATATTAACCTTTACTTCATAGTTCAAGTTCATCATTTGCGGGTTTATTTTTTCATGAGATGCACTTAGTGGAACTACGTATTCGGAATTTTTAGTCTTCGGCGTCTTTTTTAATTTGCTCATGTTTGAGCTGAGAAATTTTTCGTTAATCATTTTATTTTTTCGAATAATAGAGTAAAGAGCCTGTCGTTGTAAGTATGCAGTTTACCCCCGAGGTGCCAAGCAGTCTAAGAATTCCAGCGTCATAAGGAGTAACAGCTGATGTAATAACGGCAGATGAATAGGGTATACATATATTGGTGCAAAAATCATATTGATCAGTTTTATTCATTTCAAAGATGTGATGGCAGCTGCCTTTAATGCAAAGTGCTGATGTGGCAAAGTTTCCAATGATCTGGGTTGTTGTATCGGAAAATGGACTAATTGGAAGAAATTTTAAAGCGCAACCCAGAGTCAGCGCTGCAGATTCCAACCAGCGGCTTGTTTTTTTATTGTCTTTGTTCTGCTTCAGATATTCTTCGGAGAGGTTTGGGGTAAAATTTTGATCGAAGTCTTCAACATAGCTATTTTGTGAGCTTTCAGGCTGAGAGGTAATTACTCCATTATTGCCGTTTATTTTTTTTAAGTGAAAGTGTTTGGGTATGTCTTTTAAGGTGCCATTGGAGGATTCGTCTAAGCCTGCTATGGATGAATGCGTATGAAAAAAATAAACTGAAAAGGCAAAAAGTAAAAGCAGTTGATTGATAAATCTATTGATTATTTTCCCTTTATCAGATTTCAGGTTCATTTTGATTTACTTAAAGTTTGGATATGGAGTTTTTATGACTTATTTCATCAATCAAAGTTTCAATTTTCTAGGGTTGCGTATATCTGCAAAAGATATCGGTTGAGATACCTGATTTTGGTGAAGCGGGTTTAGTTCTAGCAAACTTTAGCCTGAATAATTCATGGCAATTTTGAATGACTGGCAATTAACTGAGTGGGCCACCAAGGCATGCAGTTATTGAGATCACGAAACAGCCACTTTTGTTCTTTAATGCGGTTTTCCAATTCCCAGGCTCACAATAGATCTGACTGAAAATTTATTTTTATTGTTTCAAATATTGTTATTATAAGAGTTTGCGCCAGCCCTACATACTTTGTCATTGGTTATTCAGGCTGGGAAGCTTTCTGGAGTTTAGGATGAGCGAATAAATAACAGGATGGTATTTTGGTTAACTTTACCAATAAAAATTAATTGGCTAACCTTATTAATGAAACGGCTGCAATCGACCTGGCTGATCAAGAATTAGTTGACTGCTTTACTTTAGCATATTGATAACGACAACGACCTGTTTCTTTATCAAAACGTTCTTTAAATCTACTATCAATTTGTGTAAGGCGCTGCCAGCCTTCTTCTGTTAATACTCTCGGATTAACAATACGACAGCGGAGGTTTTTGAAAGTTATATCCGCCTGGTCGGGACTACTTACCTCGGTTACGTTATACCAGGAAAATTTCAACTTATTTACCAGTGCACGCACTTCGGCATCTTTGTTTTCAAAAAACGCACTCCAAACTTCAGCATCGGTTTTGTTATATAGAACATCTTCTATGGTGAACTCACCCAATTCAACTAGACGACTCAGCGCTTTGGCTGTCCAAATATAAAGCATGCGCGCCCATGCAGCAGCAAATATTTTACTGTTAAGTTCTATGCTTGCATCTGCTATAAGTCTTGCCGCCTTTTCATTCTTTAGATACCAATGTGCTGTTTTCTTATCAAAAAGCAGCGCATCCAATACCTCATTTTGTTCGGTTTGGCTCATAACCCCTCGTCGAACTGCACCTTGTAAAATATAATCAATGCGATCAGCACATAAATCAGGCAACTCTCTTTCAAGCATGGTAAACCCTTTTTTTGCTGGGTTAACGTCACATGCAGATAAACCATACCGACCAAGAATGTCGGAAAGGCCACGTTTTTTCACAAATGGAATAAACAACGAATCATGAAAATTTGTATTTCCCGCTGAATTGTCAGAAAAAAGATAATCAGAAACATGACTGAAAACCGTGTGTGAAACATCGTGCAAAAGCCCGCTGACTTGTTCTTTATAAGAGGCATGAAATCTTCTTAAAAGATACAGCACCCCTAATGAGTGATCATAACGAGAGTAAGGCTCGTTATTTTGATCAGATGAATCTACTAGCTGAATAACACCGTATTGGTTGATGTGTTTCAACCTTTGAAGGGACTGACTTTCAAGTAGGTCTTGAAGAAGTTTGTCTTCAGGAAAAAATAATTTTATTTCCCCGTACCAACTTGGTATCGCAGCATGATATTGACAGTGTGCATCACAAAATGACGATATTACTATGCAAACAATAATAAACCTAAAAACTAATGCAAAAAAGCAACACTTCATCTGCAAAGCCTATATGGTAGGTTTCCCTTTAATTTCAATATCTACTTAGATAACAAGCGAAATAATCAAGACTTTCATCCCAGATAGTCATCATTTGGCTACGATCAGGATTTATTAATAGGCAAGAGCTGTGCATTTTAATATCAAAATACTAGCAAATCATAATCTAGCCAAACCTTTAGCTTATCTCTTTTTAAATGAATCTCTTGCATCAACTCTTTGTTCCCGCGGTACAAGCCATATTCGAGTGCGAAATTCAGCCCTTTGATCCCCTTGAATCCAGGAGTAAAAAAAAGAGCAAAATCGTGCTCATACTCGGATAATTTCTGCTTGTTGTTAAAACGGTCGATTATCCGGATATTAGAACCGTAGCGTAACGCATAGTTCAACCTCAAATTATGGTTTTTAAAACCTATTAATTTGTAGCTAACACCTGTCATCCAGACAGTTTCGCCACCATAATGCATGTCTTGAGCAAAGCCTCTTGTATCCACATCCCAAGTGCCGCGAATATTTTTCCCAAAATTATAATAATAAGAACCTGGCAGTGCGATTTTACCAGATTTGCCAACAAGATGATGATCCGACTGAAAG
>CAKMZU010000036.1:12833-16605 GCA_929200485.1 uncultured Gammaproteobacteria bacterium
TGACTGATTCCAGCTTCGAGCTCCAAAAAATCAGAAGATAGAACACCCATGATATTCATGGCATTGGCTTTTTTATTGAATATAGGTTTGCCCCGATACTCACTCTCCCAAAGATGGCCAGCTTTTCTTGCCAGATAACATTTGGCTCCTAATTTTGCTTCCAGACTTTGCTCCAAAGGAATCGTTAGGGCGATGTCACTATTGTGAGACCTGACATGGTTTTTTGAGATGGCATTTCTGTACTGAAGCTTTAGCTTGCTTTTGCCAAAAACATTGGTTTGATAATGAGCATGCGTACTAATTATATTCTTGATGGCTTTGCCTTTGAAATTAGTAATGCTTTTATAGCCTTCCTCATTTCTTGGCGAAAACTTTTCAACCTTTGCCAAGCTCAAATAGAAATTTTCCCATTTGAGATGACCCTTGTAACCGTTCCAGGTGTTGGGAGCCTTGCGAGAACTGGTTTCTGATAGCAGGCCATGCTTCATAGCCTG
Source organism: uncultured Gammaproteobacteria bacterium (assembly GCA_929200485.1). Lineage (GTDB taxonomy): Bacteria > Pseudomonadota > Gammaproteobacteria > Pseudomonadales > DT-91 > CAKMZU01. The sequence continues at coordinate 13,328 of CAKMZU010000036.1, forward strand.
CTTGCCTACCTTGATGTCCCCTTTGAGGCCTTTGATAGTATTGGGTAGTTTGACTGACATGGTCGCCTGTCCCAACTTCCCCTCTTCCTTGTGAGGGTTGGGCAGCATTTCAATGTTTGGATGGGTTTTTACTTTCCTTGAGAGATTGGAAAACCGATACAAACTGGTCTCAAATGTGAACAGTTTTAGTACTTTATCTGTTTTCATGTTAAGAGCCAAACCACCTGTTTCCCCAGGTAATTTTGACGTACCGATGGCAGTATTTTTTACCATTTCATCTAAAATCTTTGTACTCAGCTCAAAGCCTCTACAGCTGGAAAAAACAAGTATCAACAGTGCAGTATTGAGAGTGATTCGCAATTTCATGTTTCTGGCAAAATATCTCCCGCATCGTCATCAGTAGATATGTCATCATCATCAGATCTTTCGTTTTGATCCCGATCCTGCTCTGATAACAAGGCATTAAACTGTTTTCCGAGTGATTTTGCGGCTACGAGCCAGATAGCAAAGAATACGAATACAATGGATGCGACATAGGGGGCTATAACAGAGAGAGAGCCCATAGAAATCATCAATACCTGCTGGATCAACGATCCAGTTGATTTACCCGTCGGATTACCAATGACATCCACAGCCGCCTTACCTTTGATTTTTTCTTCGATAGAAAGAGGGATGTAGCTCATTTCCTTGGTCGGATCGAACAGAGAGTATTTACAGGATTTACTCAAGATGTTCTGAATTGCGCCAAGCAAAACCGTCAACATCAGGGGTGTCATGCCAAACAATAACAGCCCTGTAGGTAAAACATCTCTGTAAAGCACAAAACTAAAAAATAGACAGCCTGTGACTAACAGCATAACTGGAGTACATAAAGCAGCTATGGTCCAGCCAAAAACGCGTATAACGTTATTTGCAACAAATAACATCATTAAGATAGTCACAACGCCAGTACAGGCAGAAAATATTCCCATAAACTGGTTGTAATCGTTAGGGTTGGGAAACTGTATGCGGAGCTGGTTCTTCCAGGTAACTTCGACAAGGTTGATACATACGCCATAACTGATAACAAGTAGAGCAATACAGAGCATATATTTGGAGTGGATGATCATGTCAATGCTTTCCTTGAGTGAGAGTTTAGTTTTCTTTCTCACAGAACCTTTGATCAAATCAGGGCGACACAAGCTACTATCTGTCAGAACATTTTTGTTCATCCACCAGTAGATCAGCATGATTAGGAGGCCATTGAATACCAATAAACCAGTCATCAAGTTGATGGAATAACCCCATGGATCAACATGGGCAGGCAGGCTGACTCGCGTTTTGGAGGCATAGTAAACAAAAAGTCCTGCACTAGGCAGGGCAAGATTACCTAGCATACCAAACAAAGCATAGAAACGTTTTGATTCCGGAATAGTTGTTATTTCGTTGGCAAACCCCCAGAACAGAAGGGATAAGCAAACACTGCCCCATAATTCTGACATCACGTAAAACAGGGAAAATGTCCAGTTTTGTATGACAGCAATTAGCCCCATGAACCCTGAAGGCAATACAGATGACAACCAACCACAAAATTCTGTGGGATGAAGTACATCTTTCATGGGGTATAAAACCAGGGAAAAGAAGGAGAAGAAAATCAGAAAACTGGCAATAATACTGTAAAAGACAGTAGGTCGACTAAACAGATTACTTAACTTGGCAAACAACAAGGTAAAGATAATTGCAAACGGAACATTCACCCACAGCTTTAGAAACGGAATAACTTCAGCGCCAGACCCGGCACCCGTTACTACTAAAGTGTCCTTGGTATCTCTCAGCATTGTGTAATTGAAGAGAATTAGATAAAACATCATGATCAAAGGGATAATTTTTTTGAGCTCGTGGCTGTGAATAGGCCATAATCTCTCCCTCCATTTACCAAAACTTGCTTCAACAGTCATTTTATACCTTACATTTTGATTACGTTTAATTTCTTGTCACTGAAAAACTGTCCGTTTGTTTGGGGGGCGTAACTCCTAAAATACTTGCCTGAATTAAAGGTGTTCATTTGTTTTTAATAGTTAAGTTGGTTAATAGGAATTTCAATGTGCTAACTGGTATACTAAAGCGCATTTTCCATTCGGATTGCTACCTACTGATAATTCCATATGCTTCAATAGTCCAATCAAGTATTTTTTTTACATCATTTCACCATCCGTAATAAAGTTACTTATTTTATGTGTTGAATAGCTAAGTTTTGCAGATGATCAAAAATGGCTTTAATTCAGGAAAATACAAACATCTTCATCTTCAGTTGGTTTGCAATTATTTGACACCGAAATCTCAATACAGTTTCAGTTTTATTTTCAGTTTCTGACTAAGAAAAATAGTTAGTAAATATGCTTGTTTTATCTGTGCCGAGAAATGAACGACAAAAAAACAGCCCATTCAAAAAGTTTCATGCCAACAACTAAAATAATTTAAGCTGAATAGTAATTAGTCTTCATTCGGAATATTTTATATGATTGATTTTTAAAGGAAATATTATAAAAAAGATTAAATAATCCTTTTTTGTTTGTGAAATCAATTGTGACGAAAATCAAGCAAAAGAGAAAAAGGGTTATCGCATGCTCAAGAAATGCATAGATCATAAAAATATATTTGAAAACTTTACTCAATGCGAGTTCAGAATTGAATTAAAAAAATATCAGATGCACTGTAAGAATATTCTGAGATTGTTGAGTTGATTGAACATGATCTTATCTGCGAAGATTGCATAGGTAGGCGTATAGGTAAGTGCTTAAGCATTATTGGTAGAGAGGTTTTTTGCTTATTTATTTTCAAGTGCAATTAAAGTGTATTTCTGAGCAATTGGCTTTTCATTTTAACTTAAGAAACCATGTCCTACGGGCGTGGTCATGAGCGACTGGCTTTGCCTGTCACGAATAAGAGACTCATGTTAAAGCCTTGGTTGAGTTGTCCCCACAACCAACCAATTTAATAGCAATTAACATCAGTCGATTTGAAAAGCTATCGCATGTTCTTTGGCATTACCAGTACCATATTGTATTTGTACCAAAATATCGTTTCCGAATCCTGGCAGCGCAAATAGGGCAGGAAGTACATAATTGTATAGGTGTCTATTTGCGGCCAGTTAAACTGCTCAATATAGAATTAAATGTCTAGACTGATCACATTCACTTACTTGTGAAAGTGCCACCAAAAGTATCAATTTCAAAGCTGGCGGGAGTGATTAAAGGTAAGACGGCGCTAAGGGAAGCAGAAGATAAAAAGTTACCGCT
>CAKMZU010000037.1:0-1609 GCA_929200485.1 uncultured Gammaproteobacteria bacterium
CTGGTATGATACAACCAGCCTATGGGAAGCTGCTCCAGCGGCAAGGGCTTTGAGTAACGCCCGTGGTGTTGGATTTATTGAGCTCAGCTATTCCGGAGGCTTGGCAGAACCACTTATTGATATGCCATCATCCATTTCGAGTTCTTCAAGTAAAGCGGTTGATCTAGGGCCAACCCTATCAAAAACGGTAGAAGTTGTTGATCTTGGGGCGCGGTTAAACGAATCTGGATCAGTACTGTCGAGTACGTCGTCTAGTTGGCATACGAGCACTGCATCCTTATCGGCTTCCTTGACTTCTCAAGATTCATGGCAGCCATTGCGAGCAATAGAAGAAGTTCTTGGGAATGTGGGTGCAGTTGCAGCAGATCTAGACGAGGGTGCGCAGCCATTTGTCCTCAATGCTCACGCAACCCGTGTGCTGAATCCATTTGAAGTCGAAGATTTTCTATGGGGCGGCAGTCTTTTTACGCCGGTTGAAGAACTTTCGGATGATGTTTTTGCAGATGAGGCAAGAGCGCATGAGTACCTTTTCAGATAAAACACATCGTTAGAAAAATTTTTATTGATAAATTGGAGGCATAGATGAGTCCGCATTTGATTCAGGTGATCCTGGTCACCGTCTTTTTATTTACCTCTGTTGCCAACGGCTATTCAGGATCTCACGCCTATAATAAAACCTCACTGGAAAAAGTGTCTGTCAATGCCGCAACAGGGACATTTGATTTTTCTTACCCCATTATTTCCACGCAGGGCACCAGAAAACCTTTTGAGCTGAATCTTACTTACCGTTTCAATCGTAAAGGTCTTTTTGGATTGCCCAAGGGCTGGCAATTGGATTTGGATTATATTGATGATAAGACAGCCAATATTCATGGACAGCAATGGTTGATCGATCCGCTTTGGCGAGATGAGACACTGACAGCTTCAGGACTCAAGTATTATAACCAGCATGGTTCTAGATTTATTGACAAGATTGAGGCTAAACCGATACCCGGTTTTAAAGACAGAACCTTTCGTTTTGTTTTACAGCATAAAGATGGCAGCTTGAGTTATTTTTCACATCAAGGGTTGTTAGTGCTCAAAGTCGACCGATTTAATAATGCCATTATTTTTAATTACCAGCAGCCTGTCAGATCGCTCCAGTCAGCACGGCTTACTTCTATCATTGATAACTATGGCAATCAATACCGGTTTGTTTATTCACCCAATGAAATGCGCGTAGTGATGCCAGATAAAAGGGAACTCACTATTTACAATGATAATTATGGCATTATTAAGCTCGTTGATCCTTTAATGTTATATACCGATTTTAGTTACACCAATCAGTTTGATCATAACCTTCTAAAATCGATAGAGTCACCCTCTGGGCTATTTGTTAATTTAAGCTATAACAGTATTAACATTAAAAATGGTGGAAAAACTCAGGCAATGCCTGTCGTTGAGTTATTTGAAAAAATCGATAGAGCAACCAATAAAATTATTGAACAAACGCATTATGAGTATTCGCTAGATAATAATTTTACAGGCTTTCCCAAGTACAGTTTATCCGATAAGACAGATAATTTAATGGATAGCAATGACCAGTCGTATCGTTATTGGGTGCAGATAA
>CAKMZU010000037.1:1619-15590 GCA_929200485.1 uncultured Gammaproteobacteria bacterium
AAGTCATGAGGCCTTCGATCGAATAAATAACAAGTGGAATAAAATATTAAGTCAGTCTTATACCTATTTTACTGATTATAGTCTTAAGCAAAGCATTATTAAGACGGATTTTATCACAGGTCAAAAAATACAACATCACTACACATTAAGCCCTGACAAAAAAACACACCAAAGCCTTGAGATTTTCTTTGCCCAAGGCGAGAAAACCGAACGGTGGCAACCATGGATGAAGCAAACCTTCCGGTTCGACAGCAAAGGCCGTAAAACCTATCATGCTCGCCAATGGCTCATTACTTCTTACCCCGGCCCTGAAAAAACCTGGGTGGATTATAGCTATGAGTTTGATTCAGATTCTAAACAATTAACGAAAGCTCGAATCAAGCCCTCAGGCGCTGCGATGAAATCCGTTCTTGATACAAGAAATAACCAGCGGATTAAACGCATAACGCCGCTTAATGAAACATGGATCTATCGTTATGATGCGTTAAATCAACTGATTAAACAAACAGACCCATTAGGTCATGCCACTGAGCATACCTATCTTACCTATCAACAAGACGGATTAAACGCGGTTATTAAAAACAGCCCACTTGGATTTAAACAGCGAATAATCTTTGATGCGAAACATCAATCTATAGAAAAACAGGATTATTATAACGATAAATGGCGTCATTTATCGTCGAGTCGATACAATGGTTTTGGTAAGATTATTGCCACCAAAGACATCAATGAACTCACAAGTACGACAGATTATGATGTTTTTGAGCGACCCCTGGTGCATGTTGATGTCTACGGCAACAAAACAGAATACAAATATGATGATGACTTATTAACAACAACGTCTTACCTCAATACGCATAAAACCCATGAGAAGGTTTCTGAGCCCTGGAACTTATTGGAGCGGCAACGATTATATCCCAACTTTGATAACCCGGGGGATTCTCAGTCTGATTATATTGAAAATACCATTAAACGTTCAGGGTTTAAGAAAAAGATCGAAGAAAGCAATAGCCTTGTTCATCGGGATCTCTCAAAACAGAAAGAAACGGTCACCCGTTTTTTTCGTTATGATGCAAGCTTGAATGTCATTGAAGAAAAAACCTGCGGGTTTAATGATACTGAGCTTACCATTAAATATACCCATGATATTTTTAAGCACCCAGTGACCAAACAAAAACTGCTGAAGGATAAACATATGACGTCTAGCATCATGGGCGAAACTGTTGTTTATGACTTAGACGGGCAATTGAGTCAGATTCATTCTGCCAAACTGGATTCAGGTGAGCAACGGGTCACTCGCTTTAGCTACAACAAAAATGGCAAAAAGATCAAGACTGTGCTACCTAGCGGACAGGTTATTTCTCAAACCTATAATGCACTGAATTTGCCAGAAAACGCCAGTTGGTCAAGAGGGGGAAAATCTTATCAGGTGTCAAATCAATATGATGCGGATAGACGGTTAATATCGGCAAAAGACAGTGAATCGCAGTCGTTTAGATTCAGTTATCTTGCTAATGGGTTACTAACCCAAATGGTTTATCCTGATGGCCAGTCGATAGCTATCACTTATGATGATAAAAATCGGAAAATCAAGGAGAAGACATTAGCCGAGCCAGTGCATTATTTTCATTATGATTCAAAAGATTTGGGCAAGCTCAGTTTGATTACTTCAAAAGGGTTTCAGGTTAAGTACCATTATGGCCTGGATGATAATGGCTATCAGCATCAACTCATACAGCGATCTTTTGACCAACCAGCGACTGGTGAAACTGTTGAAACAATGACTTATGGTTCATTGGGTTTACCTGTAAAGACAGAAGTGCTGAACCGCAAAGAAGGGGTTGTGTATGAAGTTGACTATGAATTTAACGCCAGAAAACAATTAGTTACCTTATCGACACACAGTCACAAGGGCCATTCATTAGCTGAATCTATCAAGATGCACTACAGCTACAATGCGTTAAATCAGCTGGCATCTGAGACAGTGGCTAACGCTGTAGGCACACGAGAATTAAGTTATCAATATGATGCAAATGGTAATCTAACCCTTGAGCAGGCGTTGATTGATGGCAAGCATTCGAACAAACACTTTGTCTATAACCCTTTGGATCAGTTAGTGCAAATCTCTTTGGATCATGCGCCGGATGGCAAAACGTTAAGCTACGATATTGATGGCCGATTAATCAAAGATGATCAAGGGCGTGAATATAGCTATGACGATAAAGGGTATTTATTATCAGTTAAGTCGGATAGTGAGAAAATTCAATATATGTACTGGCTAAATGGGCAGCTGTCGAATCGAGGGGCGCAAAAATCTTCATCAGAAAAAGGTGAGATTCAAGTTTTTCAAGACGATAAAAAAAACATTATTGCAATAAAGGATAATAGTGGTCATTGGGAATATTTATTAAGAGACAACAAGGGTATTTTAGCTTCAAGGAAAGGAGATGATGCTACTGGTCACGATCGCGTTAATGATGAATGGTTTATGATAAATCATAGTGTCGGGGCGCTCTTTTCTGATGCAGGCAAATTATCAACACAGCAATATATGGCCTATGGCAGCCCGATGAAAGCCGAATTACCGAATGCTGCAGGGTCGTTGGGCTGGCATCAGGATTATACAGATACTGCATTAGACGTGGTTTATTTAAAAAGTCGGTTTTATTCGCCGACGCTGAAACGATTTATTACACCCGACACGCTATTGGTGGATAACCGTTACCGTTATGCCAAATCTAATCCTTTATTTTACTACGATCCTACAGGTCATAATGCGCGTGGATTGAACTATGGCTTAGGTAGTGGGATTGCTGCCTTAGGCATTTTAGGGGTAATTCTTGCTGTACCTACAGGTGGAGCGTCACTGACGCTAAGTGGTGGAGCAGCTGTCACCGCTGGCGTTTCTACTGCACTGTCGGGGGCAGCATTAATGGGTTCACAAGCGGCGATAGACTCCGGTAATAAACAAGTGGCTAAAGCCTTACAGTATACCAGTATTGGCTTTGGTGTGGTTGCCTTGGCATCAGCAGGACTTTCTATTGCGCCAGCCATTGCAGATTTGTGGGAAATAGGTTGGTTTAACGTTACTGCACATTGGTATGATGAAGCTGTGCATTGGGAAGACTTAGCAAACGCTATACCTCATGCACATGCCATGCAAGGCGGCGGATTATATATTAGCTTTTCCAACTCTGAGGATGCCGTTGCAGTCGCCAGTGGAGAGGGGTCATTGGCTTCATCGGGTGTATCAAGCGCGGAATTTGGCCCCCCATCTCCGGTACCATTACCGGCTCCACTTGCCGGTGGGGTGAAGAGCAATGTGTTTCCAGAAGCGATGCCAACGATATCCAGTGTTGCAAGTTCTGAATCCAGTCTTGATCTATTCGCCAGGGCAGCAAGTAGCGCTTCTTACCAATCTTCTGAGGCTTCACTATCGCCACGTACAGGAATAGGCGCAAGGCTTTGGGATCTTTTAATGGGTAAGCCAACAGCGCCAGTAGCTCGTCCTGCTGCCGTACTGAACTGGTCTGAAGTAAGGAACTTCAAGGATCTTACCGCACCCATTGAAACGCTTGATGATGATGTTTTTGCCGAAGATAACCCTGTACCTTCCTATCTTCATGGTTTGCTTATTTAGAAAAACTTTTGAACGATATAGAGGGAATGTTATCTAACACAATAGGTTATTTTCGTATTGTTTGTCCCGTGTTGGTTGCCGCATTTAATCACCAAATTTAGTGGCTGAGTGTGGGGTTGCAGTGGATGTTCTTGAATCTTCGCTGTTCAATTTTCATCGGGGCAAGAATCATCCATGGTAAGCGTAGAAGGTATGTATATGAAACCACGATGCAATATAGGATTAAATGCGAAAAGGATGTTCTGGTTGGCTTTATCACTTATTGGTTTGGCAACCTTTCATTCGACATTGGTTATGGCAGGGGCTGATGGCGATTACATTATGACGTATTACTTTGATTCGCCACTGGCAAAAGATCTTAAAGTTGATATTTCGACAGGTGGCGATCATCATTGTATGTATCATTATGCCATTGGAAGTAGACAAAAAACTTATACGATCCCTAAAGGAACCATTGGGCTTTTTGAGCTCAATAAAAAACAACCAATACACTTTGAAGTCAAATCCAGCAGTACTGGCGGGGATGTATGTGCTACCGACCCTTCTTACTGGCATGTAGAAGTTAAAGCGGATGATTCAAGGTATTCCTTTACCTCGGCATTAAAAGCTAAATCGGGTAACTTCTTCCGTCCGAATTCTAATGAAATAGAATTTAAAGGTGACGATCCTGCTAATCAATTTATCTGTGTGGGGCGCTCATTGTGTTCTAGCAAAAGCTACAGCTATCACTATACTAATTCAGCAACGGTGCACATTATTTATCGTCCAACCTACTAAAATGATTAATATAACTTAGTTCGTTGAGGTAGCGCATGTGTCGGCAATTTTTTTCAGTATTGATTTTAATTGCCGGCATATTTATTTCTTTATATTCTGCAGCAGCATACAATGGTAGTCAGGCTTACAACCACGGCAATCATGCAAATACCTCCGTTAATATCGCAACGGGCACCTTTCATTTTTCCTACCCATTGATATATGCCGCAGGAATTCATTCCACTTTTACTATCAATCTGACCTATGCGTTTAATAAACAAGGCATGTTTGGTTTACCCGCAGGCTGGCGGTTAGATGTTGATTATATTGATAAAGATACTGCTGAACTAGGCGGTAAACAATGGTTGATTGACCCGCTTTGGCATGATGAAACCTTATATGCCTCAGGTTTAAAATATTATAACCATCATGGTACCTATTTTATCGATCAGGTTATAGAGAAACCCATTCCCGAGGCATCTACGCTATTTTATCGATTCAAGTCTAGCCACAAAGATGGCAGTAAAAAATATTTTTCTCATCAAGGCTTGTTGATCCTGCAAATGGATCGATTCGGCAATACAGTGTTTATTGAATACGAAACACCGGTTCGAAGTCTTGAAAGTGCGCGCATTGCATCAATTACCGATAATTACGGCAATCAATATCGTTTTGTCTATCAGCCCAATGCACTGATTATCAATCACCCGGATAAAACACAGCAATGCATCTACTTTTCGGGGCAGGGGGTGACGTCTTTATTTAATCAGCTGGGTCAACGTTATGATTTTGATTATGCCGATGTCAGTGGTTATGAATTGCTCAGAAATATCACTTCTCCCACAGGCCTTGTGACGGATTTAAGTTACGACACTATCCCTTATAAACAAGGGGGCAAGGATAAAGCGATGCCCGTCGTGATTGAATTTAAACAATTCGATATCGTCACGCATCGTATCCATCATCAAACACATTACAGCTACGTTAAAGGCAATAATTATACCGGTTACCCTTTGTATTCCTTATCTGATTCATCCGACAGTCTGATGGACAGTTCAGATTTGAATTACCGTTATTCCGTTGTCGTTAAGCAGATGGATGGTATTGACCCTAACCCGACGATTCATCAAAAAGTCTATGAATATAATTTTTTGCATTTGCCTGTTGAGGTGAGAATACTCAAAGGGGGCAAGGATTTTCTGAAAACCAATTATATTTACGCGATCAGCCCCTTTAAGTACGGCCGCTCAACCAATTACGACAAGCCCTCTCAAGTGCTGCATTCCACCTGGAATGAAAAGCAAAACGGCTATATTCCCAGTGACCGGATCGATAAATCCTATGATCGTTATGGCAATAAAACCCAAGAGAGGCACTGGATTTATGACAGGGATAAAAAAGACTGGCGTCATATTCGATCTGTCAGTGATGCTTATTTTACCGACCATTATAGTTTATTAGCACAAACCCTTGAGACTGATATGGTCACAGGCCGAGCTATTAAAACGGCTTACCATTTATCGCCTTCGAATAAAACGCATAGCGCCAAGCTGACTTTTTATCAGATGAAAGACCAGAAGGATTGGCAACCCTGGCAGCAGATAGATTATCGCTATGATAAACAAGGGAGGGAAATTGAAAATACATTCAAATGGCTGGCACCAGAACAGCCCGGTGTGCAATCCACCCATAAACATATCACTTACCTCTTTGATGAAAACACGGGTATGTTAACGACCCAGTATCAAAGCAGTTTAGGCAATATCACTCAGGAGGTGACCGATACACGAAACAATCAGCTACGCACGCAGATTACTGCGTTAGGCGAGAAGATTGAATATAAATACAATGCGATTGGTCAGCGAATTCAACTGATTGATCCGGAAGGCAATGTTTATAAAACAGCGCATATGACTTATGGGCAGGATGGAATCAATGCCAAAGTGATGCTGTCACCGCTGGGATTCAAACAGCGTGAACAGCAGGATGCATCAGGACGAATGGTGCTCAAAGAGGAGGAGCACAAAGGGCATTATCAGCTTGTTGAAGAGAGAACATATAATGCCTTTGGTAAAGTGATATCGCAAAAAGATCGGTATGGACTAGAAACAACGCATAAGTTTGACGATCAAATGCGGCCAATGGCGATGACTGATCCCTGGTTAAATAAAACGCAGATTCATTACGATGATGATAATCTCATTCAGCTGGTTAACGTTAATGGCCATCCGTACAAAAAAATTATAAAAACACCCTGGCAGCTCAAGCGCGAAAAGATCCGTTACCCTATGAAGCAGATGGGCACGATTGAAACAAATGCGGTCTCAAAGATTACCACTAAAGATGGGTTTAATCAGACGGTGACAGAAGAAAGTGCATTGGTGGACCCTAAAACGAATCATCGCCAGCAAGTCGTTAAAAATACCTATCAATATGATGCAAGCCAAAATCGACAAAAAATACACACCTTGGGGTTTGACGGGATAACCATCACCAAGCATTTGTGTTATGACCTGTTTAAAAACGTATTCAGTTTTACTAAAACGCAAGTGGCACATGGCAAGCGAGATGATCATGCAGGCTATCGGTATTTTTATAATTCAGATAATCAACTGGTGCGTGTTGAGTCGCCAAAATCGGGCAATATCTCTCAACTGGTGGCAATCCACCGTTACGATAAAAATGGCCGTGAAATCGAAAGAGAGATGCCCGATGGTCATATTATTCAGTATGAATACACGCCTCGGGGATTCATTCAATCCACTACCTGGAATCGATCGCAAAAAAAATATCAGATTACTCATCATTACGATGCTGATTCACGATTAATTCAAACCTCGGATTCGGACGATCAAAAGCTGCATTATCACTATGATATTCGAGGTGAGCTGACCGATATTTATTATCCGGATAATAACCATCAGCAATACGGCTATGACAATAACCGACGACTGACGAGCCAAAAAAATATAGGCCATACCTTTTTTACCTATCACTATGATGAAAAGGATAAGGGGAAGTTATCGACCATTTTGAATAATAACGATCGCATCAGCTTTACCTATGGTAAAGACAGCTATGGCATGAAAGGCCGATTACTCAGCGTTGACAGGGAGTTAGCGAGCACGGATACAACGCATGAAGCCTACAGCTATGGCCCCTTTGGCCGGTTGGCGGGTACAAGTGTGAAAACACATGAAGGCATCGCTTTGTATTCGAATACCTATCAATACCTGCCGCGTGGTGAATTGATTGAGCAGGTAACGGATGCGAAAACGCTTGATAATCAACAGCACAAGCAGGTCTTAACCTATCAATATGATTCATTAAAACGACTGATCCGAGAGACGCATAACAACGAATCACTGGCTAATGCCATGGAGATGCAACGCAACACCATTGCTTATCAATATGATGGTAATAACAATCTGGTAGAAGAGCGGCGGGAAATAAGCCAGCTACCCACGCAAACTATCTACCGTTTTTATAATGTGCTGGATCAAATGGTCAGAATAACCTCGGATAATCCGGCAAAAACCTCAGAAATTATTCATGATACCAATGGGCGACTGCAGATTGATGATCAGGGGTATCGTTACCATTATGATGATCTGGGTTTATTGCAATCCGTGGCCACGCAAGACAACAAGCATTTGGCGCGTTTTGCGTATTTTCCAGACGGATTGCTCAGTTGCTTGCATGCTGATAACGCTATGAATCATGATCATCAGGATTTTTATTATGACAGGCAGGGTAACATTCAAACGGTCTTTAAAAATCGGCAGTATGATGATTTTATTTCACACGGTAATAAACTCATAAGTTCCGTATCCAAAGGTTTGGGTAAACAATTATTTATCGCCAATCAAAGCACCGGTGGTGAATTAAGTAGTGACAATCAATCGAATAAAGCGGCCACATTTCATTTTTATGAAGGCTATGGTCAGGTAACCACGATTGGTAATGAGAAAGCGAAGTCATCGGTTGATTTTCTTTGGAATCAGGCGTTTCTTGAGCGAGTAACAGGCCTGACCTATATGAAGCACCGTTTTTATCACCCGACACTGAAGCGGTTTATCACGCGCGATAATCTGCAGGTGGATAACCGTTATGGGTATGCCCATGCCAATCCGATTATGTTTGTCGATCCATTGGGGCAAAACGCCCAGCAAGGGGTGAGTTATGGTTTGGGCGCTGGTTTTACCGTACTGGGTATCATCGGGGCTATTTTAGCGGCTCCAACCGGTGGTGCGAGTTTAAGTTTATCCGCGGCGGCAGGTATTGGCGGTGGTGTGACCGGTGCGTTATCTGGCTTGTCGTTAATGGGCTCTCAGGCAGCGTTGGATTCTGGCAACAAGTCTGTGGCTAAAGCGCTGCAATACACGAGTATTGGTTTGGGTGTCGTGGCAACGGTCGCGACGGTTGCGGCAATTGCGCCAGCGATTTCCAGCTACTTTTTTGGTTATGAACTTGAAGCGCTGACTCGCCCAATTGCCTTTGCACGATCATCAGGAGGGGTTGTTGGCAGTTTTAACCGGTTATCTGAGTCGCTTTCAAGTACCAGTTCATTTGAATCTGAGAATGTTGCTGTCATTTCGTCTGAGCAAGAGATGCTTAAGCGAGTTAATGTGGCGACAACCGCAGCAGATCTGGAAGCTTCAGGAGGAGAGGCTTCAGGGAGCGAGGTCGCAGAGGGCGTTCAAAATTTCCGTGAAGGGGTAGGACAATGGGAAAAAGCCTGGTGGATCGAACGTACATCGCCTTCAGGTTACAGCAAGGAAACGGGCGTTCAATATTATTACCCGATGAGAAATTGGCTAAGAACACAAGCCTTCGGAAAAATCAAATCTTTGCCAAGCGGCCTTAGAGAAATGGAGCGACCACCGTTAACCTTGGCATCAGATAAAGCTCGAGCGTTTATTCGTGCGCATGTGTCTAGTGTGACTGAAAAGCTTGGTGGTGATGCATCTTTAGCTAATCAGTGGTTTAAAAAAACGCGATACTTTGGAGATTCCATAACAAATATTACTGAAGAAGTGGAATAAGAATTTCATAGTTCGAGGGTGGTACTAATGGTAAATGTTAGATTCTTCGCAAGGCTTAGCCTTGAGATGCCCATTCTGGTTATTTTATTGCTTCATTTGGCTCAAGCAGACGAGTATAAAGGCAGTCATGCCTACAATCAAAGCCAGCCTTTCAAAGCCTCTGTAAATACAGCAACGGGGACGTTTAGCTTTAGTTACCCGTTAATCAACCTTCAGGGGTATAACGGGCCGCAAAAGATAAACTTGACCTATCAATTTAATGATACAGGCATGTTTTCATTGCCTAAGGGGTGGCGTTTAGATATTGACTATGTTGCCGATAAAACCGCCTATTTAGGCGGTAAGCAATGGATTATCGATGATCTGTGGCATGATGAAACCCTGTTTGCGTCAGGGCTTAAATACTTTAACCAGCATGGCTCTGCATTTGATGATATGGGTATTGCTAAACCCATACCCGAACGACAGGATTTGACCTATCGGTATCATTTACATCACAAAGATGGCAGTAAAAAGTATTTTTCCCATCAAGGGCTGCTGATTCTGGAGATTGACCGTTTTAATAATAGCATTGAGTATATTTATGAAAAGCCAGTTAGACGGTTAGATAATGCGAAATTGAAGCGAATTATCGACAATTATGGCAATGCCTATTGTTTCTCATACGAACCGAATACGCTGATTATCTCTTACCCGGATGGCCGCGAACAAAAGATTTACGTGGGCCCAATGGGAGTTAAAACGATTATTAACCCTATGGGGCAACGCTATGACATCAACTATATTAAACATATCGATCATGATTTGATTAACAGTATTCAATCGCCCAGTGGCCTGCTGACTGAACTTTTCTATGGCAGCATCCCCTCTAAAGAGGGTGCGACTGACAAAGAGTTGCCGGTTGTCACTGAATTTAAACAATTGGATTTAAAGGATCATAGTCTTCATCATCACATCCATTACAAATATGCCAAAGGCAAAAATTATACAGGCTTTCCATTTTACTCAATGTCAAAATCTGGTGACAGTCTCATTGATTCAGATAATCAAAATTATCGGTACGCGGTGGAGATGATTCAAATGGATGGGACGACAAGTAAGCCTCAAATGCATCAAAAGATTTATGAGTATAATTTTTTGCATTTGCCGGTTGAGGTGAGAACATTAAACCAGGGGATGCCCTATCTTAAAACCCAATTTAAGTATGATATAAACCCCTTTAAATCCAATCGTTCAACGAATTACGATAAGCCGATTGAAGTGATTAATACCATTTGGGATGAATCAAATAGGCAGTGGTTATTCAGTGATAAAGTGACTCACCGGTACGATAATTTTGGCAACAAGTTAACGACTCGTCATTATGTATACCACAGAGATAAAAATGATTGGTTGTTAACCCATAGTACTGCGAAAGAATATTATACCGATAGTTATAGTCTGCTATCTAAAAAAACACAAACTGACCATATTAGTGGCAGAGCAATAGAAAAAAGATATCAGTTATCTGGCGACAAAAAAACACATAAAAAAATCGACATATTCTATAAGGTTAGAAGGGGCACTATGGTTTGGAAGCCATGGAAAATAGTTACTATGTATTATGATAGCCATGGTAGAAAAATAGAAGACTCCATGATGTGGGCGGCAACAGAGCAACCTGGAGTTCAACAGGTTATCAAAAAAACAAACTATCTATTCGATCCTAAAACGGCATTGCTCACCACAAAATATATAAGCCATGAAGGTCGGGTGCGGTCGATAACTTTCGATACGCGAAATGGTAATAAAGTTAGTTCCATCACCCCAAAAGGTGAAGTCACGTCCTATGAATATAATCCTTTGGGACAGCGCATTCAGCAAATCGATGCTGCAGGGAATACCATTGAATCTGAATACTTAACCTTTGAATATGAAGGCATCAATGCCGTTGTTCATAAGAGCCCCTTGGGTGATACCCGTCGATTAATAAAAGATGCTTCAGGTCGTGATATTGCATCGCAAGTCTGGCATAAGGGGCAATATAGAAACCTTTACAAAAAGTCATTCAATGCCTTTGGAAAACTCGTTGCACAGACGGATAGATCAGGAAATACAACGCAGCATTTCTATGATGAACAAAAGCGTTTGATTAAGTCAATCGACCCTTGGGGTAATAAAACTGAGATATTTTACGATGACCTATCATTAAAAACCATCACTCTACTCAATGGTATGGGGCATAAAATAGATAGAAAAATTCCATGGTTAAGGCAAACCATTACCCAACATTTGCCCTTTACTCGGAATAAGAATGAAAAGATGCCATTGGCGTTAGAAAAGACGCAAACCCATGATGCTTTCAAAAAGCGTATTGAAGAAGAAGTGGCTTTCGTGGATGTCATAACAGGATTTCGATATGACACTGTGACTTCGCGGATGCATTACGATCCGAGTCAAAATATGATTGAAAGTGAGACCTTGGGTATTGATGGGATTCATTTAGATAGATCGATGAAATATGACATTTTCAATAATTTATCTTCATTCACTAAAATCATGCGGACACATGAGGATAAATATACCCATAGCAGTTATACCTATACCTATAATGCTGATAACTTACTGGTTAAATACAGCTCGCCAGTAGATAGCGGATCTGCGCATTTAGTCACTGAGTATAAATATGACAAAAACGGGAAGCAAATCGTTAAAATTTTACCTGATGGTCATAGGATTCTTCACGAGTATAATAATCGAAGACTTTTAGTTTCAAGCCAGTGGTTTAGAAATGATAAACCCTATAAGATTTCACATGTGTATGATGCGGACGGACGCCAGATTCAAAGTGTTGATAGTGATGGACAAAAGCTCGATTATCAATATACGCAAACCGGTTTAATCGCTCATGTTTATTCATCAGATAATCATTCTCAGTCTTATGAGTATGATGAATTTGAGCGTTTAATTGCACAGAAAAATACTGATGGATTACAGTTGCAGTACCACTACAATCAGGAAGATAAAGGACGTATTTCTGCTATTGGAAGTGGAAATAATACCGCTGTTTTTTCTTACGGCCTGGATAATAATGGTATTAATGGCCAGCTTCTGAAGTTTGTTAGGAATTTCTCCGGAACGGGCGAAACAACGGCGAAATATCGTTATGATGCTTTTGGCCGAATAGCGAATACGACGATGGATAATTCAGTCTTTGGCGCTACTTTTGATATTATTTATCAGTACAACCCTAAAGGTGAATTGCTTTTTCAACTGACGAATTTAACGCAAAGAGATAAACAACCTACCCGCCATCTTGTTGAGTATGAGTATGATTCGCTGAGTCGGGTCGTTAGTGAAAAACGTCATCAGACATTAGGTGACCACTCGCCGGTTAACGACGTTTTTTCTTACCAATATGATGCTAATAACAATTTGATTAAAGAACAGCATTCTATGGATACGGGTAAGAAAATTACCTATAACCGTTCGTATAATCTGCTGGATCAATTAGTGAATATCCAGTCGAGTGAGTCAGGCCAGTTATTGTCCCTTGTCTATGATACGAATGGTCGCTTGATTAAAGATCATCAGGGTTCGGTTTACCATTATGACGATGCCAATTTTCTTTTGAAAATAGAAGATAATGCAGGTGTTCACCATCAATTTGCCTATTGGCCAAATGGTTTACTGAGTCATTATTTTGGGCACAACCATCAAGATTTTTATTACGATCAAAATAATCGTGTGCAATCCTATTATCAAAACGGTTCGTGGAAAAGCTTTATGCGGCAAGGGGATGATTTAATCGGATCCATTGAGTCAGGCCATGTTAATCAGGTGATACGGGTGAACCAAAGTACCGGTGCAACATTGAATTTAGAAGGTTCATCGCTTGAGTTGTCTGAATATCAATATCAAGCCTACGGTAACCCCATAGACGGTGGCGAATCACCGAAAGAGTCAAAAAGTTACCCTCCATTTGAATTCACCTGGAATCAAGAGCTTAATTTTATCAGTCTGACTTATTTGCGTCATCGCTTTTATCATCCCTCATTGCGTCAGTTTTTGTCACCTGATACGTATAAAGTCGATAATCGTTATGCCTATGCTCACGGAAATCCGGTCATGCTTGTTGATCCTACAGGTCATAATGCCCAGCAAGGAGCAAGTTATGGGTTAGGTTCAGGGCTTACCGTGCTTGGGATTCTTGGGGCTGTTTTTGCAGCACCTTCAGGCGGTGCCTCACTAACATTATCAGCAGCTGCAGGTATTGGCGGTGGTGTGGCTACGTCGCTGTCCGGGGTTGCCATGATGGGCTCTCAAGTGGCTTTGGATTCGGGAAATAAAGAGGCCGCTAAAGCGCTGCAAATTACCAGCGTCACCTTAGGTGCATTGGCAATGGCTGAATTGGTCGTTGCTGTTGCGCCAAAGATTGCCGGAGCTATTGAAGAGTTTTCAAGATTTATTGCTTCCTCAAGAGAAACAAGTTTGTTTGCGACTAAGGCACTCGCCTTATATAGTGACTCAGCAAAAAGTGCCATGCTTGGT
>CAKMZU010000037.1:15600-16345 GCA_929200485.1 uncultured Gammaproteobacteria bacterium
GTTTAGAGACGGGGTCATTGGCGACTGTCGGTGTCAGTGGTTTTACCGAAGCGTCAGGGTATGAAATCATTAATGCAGCCACTGAGCTTGCAGCTGGCAGTTCGATAGAAAAGTCGCTAGAGGTTGTGCCCGAAGCGGTGGATGAGGCTTCGGACAGTCATTTAGCAGCCAGTCGCGCAAATCGCCCTTTGGTTATGGTGTTAAACAAAGCCCAGGAAACCTGGATAGCTAGGTTTAAACTGGAATTAGCACTAAATGGGGATATCAGCGATCCCGCTGAATTAATTGCAACCATGCAGCCAGAAACAGTGTTTAGAAAAGATGAGATATATTACTTAAGCTGGTACGAGCAGAGCTTTGAACCTGAGGTTGAGGATGGAAGTCGAATCACTAATTCCTTTCGAGAGTATGCTGATCAATTGTGAAATCGATGTATGTTTCTTTTTTTAGTCTTTATATTCAGCGACAGCTGAATGAGGCTAGCGCAATCTGCTGATTGATGTCTGTTAATGTGGAGGCACTATATTCTTTCTGCTGCACGATTTATTACGCTCATCAGCTTTTCATCTGTCAGGTTCTCAGGGCGGAGTTTATGATTAATGGCGTTATTGTATATTACATTAATTAACTCATTCTTATTGTAATCTTTGTAAAACTCTGCTTTTTGAGTTGAATAGTGCTTCAGTATATGCTTTCTTGCACTTTCTCTTTTCTCTTCAACATTATTCTCTTCAAAGTATGGTGA
>CAKMZU010000038.1:0-10867 GCA_929200485.1 uncultured Gammaproteobacteria bacterium
TATAAAAAAATCCGACATCCCTTTTAATGGAACATTTATTTTAAGAAACAAGGTCTATAGCTTTTTTGACAGAAGCCAAAAGCAATTTTTAGAGGTGCCCTTATGACTTTACTGCTGTTTTAGTATCAATTTTTCTTTCAGGTTGAGTGTGTGATTTAATGACTTTACCGTCATCATTAACCGTTTCCAAGTGTACATCAAAGCCCCAAAGTCTATGAAGGTGTTTTAAAACATCCCCAGTATGATCAGAAAGGCCAATCCCATTTTTCATGGTATGTCGTAAAGTCAGTGATCTATCGCCTTCGATATCAACAGACCATACTTGTATGTTAGGTTCGCGTTCAGTTAGATCGTACTGTTTTGCCAGCATTTCACGAATGATTCGATAGCCTTGCTCATTATGAATGGCTTCAACTTTATATTTGGTTTTTTTCTCATCATCAAACAGGCTGAAAAAGTGAAAATCTCGAATGATTTTTGGGGATAGAAACTGTTGAATAAAGCTTTCGTCCTTGAAGTTACGCATCGCAAAATCAAGTGTTGTCAACCAGTCTGACCCTGCAAAATCGGGGAACCACTCTTTGTCTTCCTTTGTGGGGTTTTCACAAATACGTTTTATATCCTGATACATGTGAAAGCCTAATGCATAAGGATTGACACCCGAGAAATAAGGAGAGTCAAAGTCTGGCTGAAATAAGACATTACTATGTGAGGATAAAAACTCAAACATAAAGCCATCAGTCACTTTCTTCTGATCATATAATGAGTTGAGTAAAGTGTAATGCCAAAAAGAAGCCCAGCCTTCATTCATTACCTGGGTTTGTTTTTGTGGATAAAAATATTGCGCAATTTTTCGAACAATACGAATGATTTCGCGTTGCCAGGGTTCAAGCAGCGGTGCATTTTTTTCTAAAAAATAAAGCAGATTCTCTTGAGGTTCAGAGGGGAAACGTTTTTTTACCGAAGATTTCTTGGTTTTTTCAGTTTTTGGAATGGTGCGCCATAATTCGTTTACCTGTTCCTGTAGGATTTTTTCACGTTCAGTTTGCCTGCGGCGCTCTTCGGTAGCAGAGATGGGTGTTGGTCGCATGTATCGATCTACCCCAAAATTTTGTAATGCATGACAGGCATCCAGGACGGCTTCAACTTCTTCTTTGCCGTGCCGTGCCTCGCACTTGCGAACATAATTTTTGGCAAACAAAAGATAATCGATAATAGAACTTGCGTTTGTCCAGGTCCTGAAAAGGTAGTTACCTTTAAAAAAAGAATTATGGCCGTAGCAGGCGTGGGCAATGACAAGTGCCTGCATAGTCATGGTGTTTTCTTCCATCAAATAAGAAATACAAGGATCGGAATTGATGACAATCTCATAAGCCAATCCCATTTGTCCTCGTTGATAGCCTTTTTGTGTTTCAACAAAATGTTTACCGAAAGACCAGTGATTATAGTTAAGGGGCATACCCACTGATGAATAGGCATCCATCATTTGTTCTGCTGTGATAATTTCAATTTGATTCGGATAAATATCGAGTTTAAACCCTTCGGCTATTTGTCCGATGGCTGAATCGTATTCAGCGATTAGATCAAAGGTCCATTCGCTGTTGGTTGAAATATAATCACTCATGTTAATCCTTTATAGCTGCTTATTTTCCTGGTACTTGAATTTTATTTGATGGCGGCATCCTTCGACAGGCTCAGGATGAGCGAAAGAGTATGTAGGTCGATAACCCTGAGCCTGCCTGCGGGTGTTATGGTCATGAAATTTCATCTGTTGACCGCTGTGCATTATTCCACAGCCTTTGCCTTGTCTTTCATAAATAGCTCACGAAATACAGGGAAAATATCGCCTACACCTTTAATCTGCGCCATAGAAAATAGTTGAGGATGCTCGCTTAATAGCTTCTCATACGCTCGCCAGAGCGCTTGATGGTCTTTGTCTGTGATTTCAACATAAGAAAAATATTGAACATGCGGCAGGATATCTTCTTTTAATATCTGATAGCAGTTTGGAGAATCATCTACCCAGTTATCGCCATCGGATGCTTGAGCTGCATAGATATTCCATTCAGAACTTGCATAACGTTCATTAATAATATCTCGGGTTAATTGCAGTGCACTGGAGACAATGGTGCCGCCAGTTTCGCGTGAATAGAAAAAATCATGTTCACTGACTTCACTGGCATTAATATGATGCCGGATAAAAACGATTTCTGTTTCCTCGTAATTACGCTCTAAAAAAAGATAGAGCAACAAATAAAAACGTTTGGCCATATCTTTAATATCTTGCGTCATGGAGCCTGATACATCCATGATGCAAAACATAACAGCCTTACTGGAAGGTGTAGAGATTTTTACATGGTTGCGATAACGCAGATCCATATCATCAAGAAAAGGGACAAGCTTTAATCGACGTTCAACATCATGAATATCTTCTTTAAGTTGAGTGATTTTGCTTTCATTTTCAGGGTCGTTGGCTAAGCAATCATCTAATGCCACTTTGAGTTCTTTCAGTTTTTTTCGTTTGCCTGCTGACATCCCAATTCGTCTTGCATGGGCATTTTGCATTGAGCGAATGATTGAGAGGTTGTTTGGCGTCCCTTCGGTTAAATAACCACCACGAACTTTTTTAAATTCTTTTGAGTGAGAAAGGTTTTTCTTAACGAAATTAGGTAATTCGAGATCGTCAAAAATGTAATTTAAAAATTCTTCTTTGGTGATATAAAAAGAAAAGTCATCTTCACCTTCACCTTGATTGCTGGGTTTGCCCGCGCCATTTTTACCTTGACCGCCTTGTGGAGGTTTGTCTATTTCATCACCTGTTGTGAAATCTTTATTGCCGGGAAAAACTCGATGCCGTTGGCCGCCAGAGCCATTGGTGATCACAGGTTCATTGATGTTTTTTGGAGGGAGGCTGATATTTTCGCCATTTTCGATGTCTGTAATCGATCGTTTATTCAACGCCTCAGAGACGGCTTCTTTAACTTGGGTTTTATAGCGATCAAGAAAACGTTGTCGGTTAACCAGGCTTTTATTTTTTCCGTTTAACCTGCGATCAATAATGTAAGACATAGGCAACTTCCGTTTGGCTGATGCAGATGCACTCTAAATAATTATTTTGAGTGCATCATAGGGTATCTTTATTGAGATTTTCTTACACGTAGATACCATTCAGAGAGCAAGCGAACTTGTTTCTCGGTATATCCTCGCTCCATCATACGAGCAACAAAATCATCATGCTTTTTGCGATCGTTGGAGGAAGATTTGGCAGAGAAGGAGATAACCGGCAATAGGTCTTCAGTATTTGAGAACATTTTTTTCTCAATCACTGAACGCATTTTTTCATACGATTGCCAGGACGGGTTTTTCCCTTCATTGTTGGCTCTGGCTCTTAATACAAAATTAACGATTTCGTTTCTGAAATCTTTCGGATTAGAAATTCCTGCAGATTTTTCAATTTTTTCGAGCTCTTCGTTAATGGCTGGGCGATCAAACATTTCGCCAGTTTCAGGATCTCGGTATTCTTGGTCCTGAATCCAGAAATCTGCATAGGTCACATAGCGATCAAAAATGTTTTGGCCGTATTCTGCGTAAGATTCCAGATAAGCCGTTTGTATTTCCTTGCCAATAAACTCAACATACTCATTGGTTAAGAATTCTTTCATGTAGTTTAAATACATGTTGTGCGTTTCTTCAGGGAACTGCTCTTCTTCGATCGCTTTTTCTAGAACATAGAGCAAGTGTACAGGATTTGCAGCTATTTCAGTCGTATCGAAGTTGAAGACTTTCGACAGTATCTTAAAGGCAAAGCGGGTAGAGATCCCTGTCATACCTTCATCAACCCCCGCACTATCTTGATATTCCTGAATAGACTTGGCTTTCGGGTCAGTATCTTTTAGTGATTCACCATTGTAGATGCGCATTTTAGAATAAACACTTGAATTTTCTGGTACTTTAAGACGCGATAGGACAGAAAACTTCGCTAGCATATTAAGGGTATCGGGGGCGCATGGCGAGTTAGATAATGAGCTGTGCGTTAATAGTTTTTCGTAAATATTCACTTCTTCATACACGCGTAAGCAGTAAGGAACTTTAACGATATATACCCTATCCAGGAATGCTTCGTTATTTTTGTTGTTTTTAAATGTTGTCCACTCTGATTCATTGCTGTGAGCAAGAATAACGCCTTCAAACGGCATCGCCCCCATCGCTTCTGTACCGTTAAAATTGCCTTCTTGCGTTGCCGTTAATAGTGGATGCAAAACCTTGATTGGGGCTTTAAACATCTCCACAAATTCCATTAAACCTTGGTTGGCTCGGCATAGACCACCTGAATATGAATAAGCATCGGGGTCATCTTGTGCAAAGTCTTCTAATTTACGTATGTCGACTTTACCTACTAGAGTTGAAATATCCTGGTTATTCTCATCACCAGGTTCAGTCTTGGAAACACCAATCAAATCAAGAATAGACGGGTAGAGTTTAACCACTTCGAATTGACTTATGTCACCGCCAAATTCATGTAAGCGTTTGACAGCCCATGGTGACATCACTTTGCTTAAGTAACGACGAGGGATGCCATAGTCTTCTTCCAGAATATTGCCATCTTCTGTGCTGTTGAATAAACCTAGAGGCGATTCAAAAACCGGGGAGCCTTTGATGGCATAGAAAGGAATTTTTTCCATTAGCTGTTTTAAACGCTCAGCAAGAGAAGATTTACCACCTCCGACAGGCCCTAATAAATAAAGGATTTGTTTACGTTCCTCCAAGCCTTGGGCTGCATGGCGAAAATAAGAAACGATATTTTCAATCGCCGACTCCATACCATAAAACTCACTGAACGCTGGATAACGTTTGATAACTTTGTTATAGAAAATTCGGCTAAGTCGTGGATCTTTTGAGGTGTCAATGATTTCAGGTTCGCCAATGGCCATTAGCATCCGTTCAGCTGCAGAAGCGTATGCACTCGGATCATTTTTACAAATTTCAAGGTAGTCGTTTAAGCTGATGACCTCTTCCTGATTAGTACTGTATCGATCTTTATAATGCGAAAATATACTCATTGCACCTACCCCTGGCTGTTAGAATTTTTCATCGCGACGAATAAAAACTGTTTAAATGATAGTTCAATTTTTGAAATAACCACTCAGTTTTAAACAAGATTTACATTACTATAGTTATAATATTGAAATAAAACATGGGTTGGACGTTATTTTTTTATTTTATTTTTTATAGTTTTTTATTGGTAACAAGTCGGAGTTTTTTTATTGGATTATTGAATAAAACTCTGACAGACTGATTCTTTATGTTGCATGAACAACGGCGTTTACTTGAAAATCTGTTAAAGGCCTATTGGTCAATGATAGGGAATGTTAGTGTGGCATCTAAAAAATGCTTGGACTTTTTGGTTGTTTTTTGCTCAGATTGCGTTTGTGTCCTTTAAAGATGACATATCAAAAGAGAACGTCTGTCTAAGCAGCGTGCCTCTGAGTTAGGGTGTTGGTTTGTTAGTTTCTTAGTACGATATAATCATGACTACCTTCTCGCTTTATTCATAATGATAGCTGTTTACCTGTTTTTTTATTCTCTTATTATTTAAGCGCTGTATTAACCGTGCAATCGAACAATTATTAAAGATAAACGTCTTATTATTCTAGGGGGCGCAGCTTAGAGCCAAATGTAGAAAATGATTATCCAATCACCAAGCAATTCGGTAGGTTTTGTGAGCTACTTGGTAGTGTGTAGATCAAACAAGCCGGAAAGGGGGAGGGTGCTTAACATTGGCAGTTGCTACCTTTGTAAGTTTTTTCCAATAAAAGCACAAAGCGCCTGCTCAAAATACTCGTGATTATCCAGCATCAAGGCATGACCTGCGCCTGGAACAATGGTGAGTGTGGCGTTGGCAAGTCTTGCCTGCATTTCTTCGGCAGTTGTCTGGGTAAGAATGGCTGATGCCTGCCCCCTTAAAATAAGGGTTGGACAGGTTATCTGGTTAAGTGTTTGCCAAAGATCATGCTCTAAAGGTTTTTTTAGGTCATTCGCATTGCCTTGATTGGAGTCTGCCTTCCATAATGCGCGAGTAAAGGCAGGATCCGTTTTAGCAACTAGCTGACCGTTAAGGTTTTTAAGTCCAAATTGGGCTAGATACTTTAATCGTTCTGGGTCTGCCAGGAAGTAGATACGGCTGAGAAATTGGTAATATGCCTCAATACTTTCAAAGGTCATTGGGGTGTTTTCAGCATCTTTTCGAACTTTGCGCACGCCAATGGCATTGACTTCAGGCCCTGTATCAATAATGGTAAGGCTTGAAGGCGACAGTTGAAATTTCTCAATAGTCAGCATCGCTACTCGCGCACCTAACGAATGCCCTACAAAATGCCATTGCGTAAAATCAAACCGATTAATCAATGTAAAGACATCAGCCATCAAATCGGCATGTTGATAACGCTCTTCTTTGTCCCAGTCTGAATCACCATGCCCTCTAAAGTCAAAAGCTAAAACATTCATCTTCTCACTGAGACAATTCGCTACGACATCGAACATGTGGGCATCGTTGGTAAACCCATGTAAAAGTAGGCAGCAGGCTTTTGAGCTTGGGTTTTCGTAGAAAAAATAATGCAATTGTAAGCCATCATTGCTTTTTGTATATATTGACTGGGGAGGTAAGCTTTTTTGCATTTTGAGAAGTTTGGTTGTTATTATTGGGGTTTCTAGCTGCTTTTCTGTCATCGCTGCCTTTTTTTGAAAGGTCTTGGCATTACTGCAAAGTGTCGCTTTGACAGACAAACAAACTGAAAGCCTGAAGCTATCTTGACTTAATCAGGTATTCCCTAGCATTTTAAGGTTTCTTACCAATGAAACAAGCGAATCCGTCTATTGATTTGAATGAAAGTTGGCTTTTTCACTTAAAGAGTGAATTTGAGCAGATGTACATGCAGTCGCTAAAAACATTTTTGCTTAAGCAAAAGCAGGATAAGCGACTGATTTATCCGCAGGGTAAAGATATTTTTAATGCCTTTAATTCCACTACATTTGAGGATGTGAAGGTGGTGATTCTCGGTCAGGACCCTTACCACGGACCTAACCAGGCCCATGGGCTCTCTTTTTCTGTACCTAAAGGAGAGCGGATCCCTCCCTCGTTGCAAAATATCTACAAGGAATTAATCGAAGATGTGGGCTTTAACCCACCGGTACACGGTCATTTACAGTCTTGGGCAGATCAGGGTGTTCTGTTGTTGAACAGTGTGCTTACGGTCGAACACCAGCAGGCAGCTTCACATAAAAATCAAGGATGGGAACAATTTACAGACTGCGTGATTCAAAAGCTTTCCGATTATCGAGAAAATTTGGTCTTTTTACTTTGGGGTGCTTATGCCATTAAAAAGGGCCAATCTATTGATGCGCAAAAACACTTGGTGTTGACGGCCCCACATCCATCGCCCCTTTCGGCGCACCGTGGTTTCCTGGGCTGCCGCCATTTTTCACAAGCGAATGCTTATCTTGAATCGAATGGGATAGACCCGATACATTGGCAGTTGGAAAGTTAGCTTTCATCTAATGAGACTGCAGATAATCAAATGTCTCTCATGCCGTCGTTTTTTTCGCCAGGTTAGACACTCTTGCCCCCATAATATTCAATGGTTGGGAACCATTATGAGTATTTCATGCCGTAGAAGGATGATTTATGCTTATAGACAATCAGTCTTTGTTTTTATATTTACTTTTAGTTCTTCTTTTGGACAACCGCCTCAATCAATATTTCAATATGTACAAAAAATTGTGCAGCCTTTTATCTTACCATTAATGGTCACATCACATGCGCTAAAACTAACCTATGTTCAAGAAGAGCCCCCAATCAGTTTACTAAAGCATGCCATATCACATGCTGAAGGAGCATACATTGGCAGTTGTTTAGGATGGGAGGCAGGTCAATATATCGCGTTAAATATGGAACTTTATACATCTAAAGACTTTGCACTTTTTGTGGCAGCCGTATGTGAAATCGCATGCTGTAGTTTAGGTGGTGTGTTTGCTATGAAATATTTCAATATACATAATGAAGAACAAGCAATAGATATGCGGCATATAGAGTTAAGATAATAGACATTACTTGTTGAAAGAAGGGGCTGAAAATAGAGCTTAAAGTTGGTTTTCACCTTTTTCAGCCTGGTGAATTGCCTTAACGATATTTAAGCTGAGACAATTCGTTTTTGATCGATTAAGAAGAACAACTAATCGGCAGGTGTTTGTCTTTATCTTCAGGTGGTTCAGCAAACCGATCCAATGTATTGTGTTCATCGAAAGGGGATTGAAGGATCTTTAGTAGGTCGTTAACGACCGAAAAATCACCAAGTTTTGCTGCATCAATGGCCTGTTGAGAGAGATGATTGCGGAGGATAAACTTTGGATTCACCGATAACATGGCATCCATTGGCTTGTCGTCTTGATGCTGGTGATAAACTTCAAGCCAGGGTTTGAATTGAGTGAAATCAATTACGGAATTTTTATCCATTGCTCCTTTACTGAGTTCTCTGAAAAATAAAGTGTAGTCAGTTTTCTGTTGATTTAGCTGACTTAAGAGTAGGCCTAAATGCTGGCTAAAGGCTTTGCTATCAGAGGTTGCCCAGTCCGTTAATCCGAGTTTTTGTGCCATTAATGCCTGATAATGTGCATGAAAGGTTGGCTCATATTGTTGCAGTGCGAAGCGTAAATTTTCTTCGTCAATAAAAGGCGAAAGACTATGCGCCAAGGCGTTCAAATTCCATAGCCCAATATTGATTTGTTGGTTGAACGCGTAACGCCCTGTGGTGTCACTATGGTTACAGATGTGACCAAGATCAAAATCATCCATAAAGGCAAAAGGGCCGTAGTCGAGTGTTAAGCCGAGGATAGATAGATTATCGGTATTCATGACCCCATGACAGAATCCATAAGCTTGCCAGGCTGCGATAAGTTTGGCTGTCCGCTTAACAACTTCCAGAAAGAAATCGGCATAAGGTGTAGCAGTTTCTTTCATTTCCGGATAATAATGATCAACAACAAAATCCAGTAACGTCTGAAGATATTCGGTCTGTTTGGTATAAAAGAAGTATTCAAAGTGCCCAAATCGGATAAAACTCTCTGCGGTTCGGATCAAGGTTGCTGCGGTTTCAACTGTCTCACGATACACAGGCGTTTTGCTTGTTGCCATGGCAAGTGATCGAGTGGTTGGAATCTTTAAACCATGCATGGCTTCCTGACCAAGGTATTCCCGAATTGTTGAACGTAATACTGCACGGCCATCCCCCATTCTTGAAAAAGGTGTCATGCCACTGCCTTTTAATTGCAACTCAGTAAACCCATTGGCAGTTTGTATCTCCCCAATCAATAACGCACGACCATCACCCAATTGCGGATTGTATTGACCAAATTGATGACCGGAATAGACGGTGGCTAGCGAGCAGGCATTTTCTGGCAGTTGTTTGCAGGCGAGAATATCTAGAAATGCCTCGCTTTTAAGATTGTCTTCCGTTAGCCCTAGCGATTCTGCGAGTTTTTTATTTGAGCTGACGATCTCAGGTTGATCGATAGCCTGCGGCTCTACTTTTTGATAAAAGGCGTCAGGTAATTCAGTCAATCGATTCGTGAGATTAATGGAATAAAAATTAATTCGGTTCATAAGTGTCATCAATAGCAAGCTGCACATCATAACATAGTTTTAAACGATGAAAGGGTAAGTTTCCCCATTGCACTGATCTTCTGTTCTATTTTTGAAACAGTGATTTTTTAGAAAAACACTTTTTTCGAAGCAGTATGCTGCCTACAATGGCTTCATTAATTAAGTTAGTCTCAGGAGAAACTTCATGAAAAATATTAAGGGAATAAATCACATAGGGATTCGCGTTTCGTCTTATGAGGCATCGCTGGCATTTTATTCGCAATTTGGCTTTGAGGAAGTGGCTGGGCCTTCTGAGTCAGAGCCAGTCGCTATTATTGAGCATCCATCTGGTATTAATATCAATTTTATTGTTAATGCGAATACTGAGCAAAAGCAAAATGTATTGATGGAAGGCGAAGTTAAATATGCAGGCATTACGCACATAGCAATCGAAGTCAGTGATTTGGATCAGCTGTTGCGAGAGTTTGAAGCGTTGGGTGTGGTTTTATCCGGTGGACCTGTTCAACATCCGTCAGGGCGTGCGTGCTTTATCCGAGATCCTGATTTAAACGTGCTTGAGTTTTTTGAATTTAACTAGTTGTGGCGTGTAAGCGGAAATATCAATGCCATAAATAAATCGTTGGCCATAGAAAAAGCAGTAGGTTCATTCTGCTGGCTCTATCGTTATATAAAAAATCTCACTATAAAGATAAGGAAAAATTTTCAATGAAAGTGTTGGCCTTTGCAGCAAGTAATTCGAAGCGGTCTATAAATAAAGCTTTAGTTCATTATGCTGCAAGCTTGATCGATTTTGCAGATGTTGAGTTTTTAGATATACATGATTTTGAAATACCTTTGTATAGTCCTGAGCGAGAAGCTGAATATAAGGCGAAAGGTGGTGAGCCTGCGCAGGCACACGCTTTTTATCAAAAGATCAGTGAGGCGGATGCGCTATTGATTAGCTTTGCCGAACATAATGGCTGTTATACGGCAGCATTTAAGAATCTGTTCGATTGGACTAGCCGAATTGATACCAAGGTTTATCAAAATAAGCCAATGGTTATGTTGGCTACATCCCCAGGGCCTGGTGGCGGTAAGAATGTATTAAACCTAGCTGTCACGTCTTCTCCGTACTTTGGTGGGGATGTGAAAGGCAGTCTTTCTGTACCTGGCTTTAATGATGCGTTTGATGTCACTCAAGGACAGTTGAAAAGCGATGAATCAAGCAAAGAG
>CAKMZU010000038.1:10877-16103 GCA_929200485.1 uncultured Gammaproteobacteria bacterium
ATTTACTTAAAAGTCCATGATCAGTGGGTTAAAAAATGCAGCTTGACGCTGCCTTTTTTATCGGCGTCTTAATGAATGCCTAGGCCTTGATTGGCTATAACGCTCAATATGTGATTATTTGGTGAAAGAGACATCTTTCTTCAACAACCATATTGAGTGCATACATATTCGATTTTTTTGCGTTTTCTACCTTGTGTGCTTTCCTGCAAATTAGGTGGTTGGTTTGTTCGAATTTTTTGGTTATTGCTTTCATTGTCACTGAGGTAATTACCCCTATTAACAGGTATATGAGTATTATTTCGAATGCTACGAGGACGTAGTAAATATGTCGATATAACGCTAATGCCTATAACCGCATGGCTTGTAGTATCAGTGCTAGTAACTTCCCTTTGTTGGTTGTTGGGTTCTTTTTCCTGATGACCAGATAATGGGTTTACTCGTGTTTGTGGGTTATCAATAACGCCGATTTCATTGTCATTATGAAGACTTAAGTCTTCATTGATGAGATCGGCTCTAACAGAATCTTGTATTTTCCTTTTCTTTGGCGTTTTACGTGGATCTTCAAAAAAACGTTTCGGACTTGTTTGTGTTGATTGATCCCTGAGCTTTGAGATTCTTGATTTTTTTTGGGCTTCAGTAAATTTATCGTTCAATTCCAAATTGGTAATATCGCCAAGAACAGGCAGACTATAATTTGCATGATGGTACATGAATGCAGTCGATAATATTATAAAGAAATTTATTCTCATTTTGATGGTTAACCTTTGATCGATTTTTAATCGTAAACAGACAGAGTTAGTGTCAAAAAGTTCAATGAAAATTTTGAATTTGAACTGAAAGGGTTTTATCAAAGGTAAAAGCAAATTTTTTGTGGCAATAAAAAAGGCAGTACAAGACGGCCTTTTTTATTTTTGGCCGCAATCGACCGGGTTTTTTGAATTACCTGAAGATATAAATATGCTCTTCTCTTTGGGGCGGCAGGCTGATTGAAATTAGTGGCCTTGAGACATTAAGTCGTTTAATGCAGGCACCTACTACTGTATTCTTTTGGCTCTGTGTATGGCTTACACCATGAAATTCGGCGATATAACTTCCATCCGCAGGGTTGATAAACCCGATATTATAATCTTCATAAGTATCAACTAAATCATAATCAACGGATTGCATACCATCTTCTTCGATTGTTTCGGTGTTTCTAAGCTCAACATAGTTGGTGGCAGAGTCTGGGCGGCTGTGAAAATGATTTTCGACGCTGGTGCTGGTAATCGTGCAGTTTTGCGTAGTGGATACATGTTGCACTGTTTGACTTTTCTTAAGGTAAACATTCAAGTCAAAATTGGTGCCTAGATCAGAGGCCAAAAAGTATTTATGTTCGCCATTAAACTGTAGCCAGGTTTTGTAATAGGGGAATTTCGCTTCAATTTGTGCATGCTTATCAAAGAAAATGCCGGGCTTGGTAACAAGATCCAATTCTAATAAAAACTTACCTTTCTTTATGATAACTTTACCGTTGTAATCGCCATGATGCAGAAACTGAACACCTTTAGTGCCAATAAAATTGTAGTCTGAATAGACTCTTAAATTTCCAAGGATTTCTTTTTTGTTGCAGCCAAATAAGAATGCAATGGTGGAAATGACGATAATCCCTTTAATGTATTTCATGATAAAACCTTATGTAGTGGCAGTAGCAAGTAGTCGCTGAATAAGATTTTGAAATAGATCATAAGTTTATCTGTGAATTATTAACATTTAGTAGGGTAGGCTAGATGGCACATAATCCGAAG
Organism: uncultured Gammaproteobacteria bacterium; assembly: GCA_929200485.1. GTDB lineage: Bacteria > Pseudomonadota > Gammaproteobacteria > Pseudomonadales > DT-91 > CAKMZU01. The sequence continues at coordinate 12,662 of CAKMZU010000038.1, forward strand.
GATTCAAAGATATCTCGTAATATGACAAGAGTGTTACTTTTACTGCGATTGATTCATTAGAGTGATTTAATTGAGTTTACGTTTTGAATTTATTTATCTGTTGGGGTCAATAAAAGGAATAACTTTTAGTCTGTATGTTGTGATGTGTTTTTTTCGAAATTTACTATTGAAGTGTTTTCTAATTACCATAGCCTATTTTTGTTCGGAAACTAGCTATGGTGTAGTTCCCTATTTTTGTTCTGGTGGCTATTTTCATCTTTTTCTTTATAGTTTTTTTTGTGAAAAAAATACTGATCTAAATTCTTTCTCGGAGGAAGATAAAGAGTGTTCTTCTTGTCAGGACAAAAATTTAGATGATTCAGATATGATTTTGCATTTACAGTTAAAAATTAATGATGCTAGTCTGATGCAACAGATGGAGGCTCGTTTGGATCGAAAAAATACTTTTTGCCTGTTAAATCCTGATGATTTAGGATTGCTCCATGAAAAAAAAGGAAATCAGAAAATTGCGGTTTCATCTCTTCAATGCCCTGAATGTTGGGAGAAATTTAATAAGGATAATCCAAGGGAGAGTAAAAGTTTATTGGATGATTCGGCAATTCAATTACCTCGTGATTTTAAGGAATTTCAATTAGAGCTCAAAAACATCAATGAAAAGATAATAAGCGAGGCAATGATACAGGCTGAGCAGAAGGAAACAGTGCAGAGCAAAGCAACAAAAAATAAAAACGTAGAAGAAAGAGGTAAAGCCAAGGTAGAGCATCAAACAAAGCAATCAAGCCTTCTACAAGGATTGCAAAGTTATGCACAATCTTTCTTTAGGAATCCATTTAAAAAATCATCAGAAAAAGTGGTGGTAGATTCGTCAGCAAATAAGGACGGAGGAGCGTTGGGAGCCACATCACTCGAGTTGGATAATCAGGATACTGACGGAATATTTGATCTATTCTTTAATCCTGAAGAGGAAGTAGTATTAAAGCAGCTACAAGAGTTTTGTCATTATAAAACTTTAAAAAACAGGTTCTTAGATGTTGAAAACACCTTAAGTGCTGGACACTTTTCTCCAGATGGATACGAAGACTCAACAAAAATGGTTTATATAGCTGTCGAAGAAGCTGAAGGCGGATATTTTGTATTTGATAGCAAGGAACATAAATCTCTTTATAAGGTTATAATCCAGAAAGATGAGAAATGGGAAGCTTTCAAAGTAGATCGTGGCAGAAATCAAAGACAATGGAATAATTTTGTATCTATCGCGAAAGATCAGATTATTGAGCGTAAAAAGTTAAAACCGAAACCAGAAAAACCAGAATATTTTAATCTCTCTGAGCTGCTATCTATATTAACTGCTTTAGATGGATGATTAAACATCAGGTTTATGGAGCACAGGCAATGGTATGCCAGTGTCTGTGTTGAATTATTATCAAAAATATTTAGTTGTCAGTTGCATTAATTGTATAAGTTGTAGAAGTGTATAAGTCGATCGCGGCTAAGTCGGAGATGTCCTTGGCTGATTCTTTTCGACCTAAACACCCTGGGTCATTTGGGCTTCTATTTAACCGATAATAAGACACTTTCGAGATTGTCATCCATATTCATTTGGAATCTGAATTTTTTAGATAATTAATGTCAATAAAACAAAACATATCTTTATTTTTATCTTGTGTAATGTTTTCTTGGAATTAACTTATGCAAAGCATTTTATGTTTAATATTTTTATTTTTTTTTTCAGTCACTTGTTTTTCGGTTGTTCCATATAATGCAGCTAATGGTTTTTTGTATCTTTTTCTTTATAGTTTCCCCGCTGGAGAAAACACTAATGCTGATGATGATCTTAGTTCGGAAGAAGAAGCCTATGAGTGTCGGAATTGTATGGCGAAGACTCTATCTGATTCAGATATGATTTTGCATTTACAGTTAAAAATTAAAGATGCCTTCCACTCTATGCAAGTCAAGATGAGACTTGATCAATCAGGCAGTCACTGCCTGTTAAATCCCGTTGATCTGGATTTGATCTTTAAGCAACAAGAGAAGAAAAAGATTGCTCTTTCCGATCTTTTATGCGTTGAATGTTGGGGGAAATCTAATAAGGATAATCCAAGGAAGAGTAAAAGTTTAGTTGGTGATTTTGTGATTCCCTTACCCGATGAGTTTCAAGCATTTCAATCTGAACTTAAAAAAATCAATCAAGCTCTAAAGTTAGAGGCGCAAGTAAAAGAAGAGGCAAAGACAAAGGAAGAGGCAGAGGCAGAGGAGGAGGCAATATCTGAGGTAAGGCAGCATATCAAAAAAACGAAAAGGAAAGAAAAGAAGAAAAAATATAGGGAAAAATTAAAGGAAAGGCGACAATCACCTCGCGAGAATTTTGCTCAGGAAGCACACAAGCCTCAGTCATCGGGAGAGGTTGAAACAATGATAGTTGACAGGAAATTTAATAAAGCATCAAAAAATGTACCGTTAGATTTATCAGTAACTATACCTGCAGCCATATCCGCAAATAATAAAGAAGGCGAGGCATCTAGAGTCTTATCACCCCAATTGCAAAATCAGGATCCTGACGCAATATTTGAAATATTTGAAAACTCTAGAGGTAAAGGATTGATCAAACAGCTTGATACATTTACCGGTTACCAAGCGTTGAAAGACAGATTTTATGCGGATAAAAATGTATTGAGTACTGGATACTTATCTTTCAGTAAAGAATATGAATGGATAAAAATGATTTATTTAGCCTGCCCAGTTGAAAAGGGCGAGGGGAATTTTATCTTTGATAGTATGATTCACCCGAACCTTTATAAGGTTGTAATGGATGCAAATGGTAATGGGGTGGCCTCTGAGGTGAGACAATTAGATCGAGGCATTCAATGGTCAAATCTCTTGTGTGATTCGAACGACCAGCTTAAGGAATGTCAAAATTTAAGGCAGCAAGAAGAACAATCACAATCCTTTGATCTTTCGGAAGTCAACGAGCAGCTTCAGGAATGTGAAAAATTAAAGCCGCCAACAGAAAAACCAGCATATTTTGATCTCTCAGATCTGCTATCGATATTGGTTGCTTTAGATGAAGAAGGGGAGAATTAGTCATCTCGCTAATTCCTGTGCTGGAAAAATTTAAGGCGTGGCTGGATGCGAATATCTCAAAAATGCTTAAGGGTACAAAAACACATACTGCGATTGCGTACACTTTAAATCAATAGCCTAAGCTTATTCGTTATTGTGAGGATGGCAGGCTAAATATCTCAAATGTCGCAGCTGAAAACGCTATTCGGCCCTTTGTGCTTTGGGCGCAAGTGCTGGCTCTTTGCTGATACCCCTCAAGGTGCCCATGCCAGTGCAACACACTATAGTCTGATTGAAACCGCTAAAGCCAATAATGTAGAGCCCTTTGCCTGAATTTAACCAAATCCGTTGAATGGCAAGGTGGTTGCGATTGAAAGCTGGT
>CAKMZU010000039.1:0-14401 GCA_929200485.1 uncultured Gammaproteobacteria bacterium
AAGTTTTAATTTAAAAGTATTATCGAATAAGTTTATAACGATAATTTCACGGTTTTCTCTCCAATCAAAATTTACTCTTTTTGATGTGTATCAAAAAAATCCAGCTCTTTTAATATAGTGTCGTCGATTAATGGTTTTTCTAAACAATAGATTTTATTAGTTATTGTTATTGATACGCAGTGGCAGAATATTGCCTCTTAATTTCGATTTGAAGGAAGTTATAATTAATAATATTCAAGAAACACTCAGCGGCATGATGGAAATACAAGGCGTGTTAGGTGCTGCGATTGTTGATTATACCAGTGGAATGCTTTTAGCCTATGAAGGCACAGGTGTAGATTTGGAATTGGCTGCAGCGGGGAATAGCGAGGTAGTCAAGGCAAAAATGAAAACAATGCAAACCTTAGGCATCGATGGCAGCATTGAGGATATTTTGATTACTTTGGCTGATCAACTCCATATTATTAGGCCAAGTAGTAGCAATGAGGGGTTATTTTTATATTTAGCATTGAATAAAAATACAGCTAATCTTGCTTTAGCTCGGAGAAAAATTTTAGATCTCGAATCAAATCTTCAACGAGTATAATAGATCGCTAATAATAGAATGTTCGCAGGTTTAAATAATTTTATTTGTAAGGGTAGGGAAAGAGGAGGATGAGATTCGGAGAGTTTCCCTTTTTTGACTATGTTTTTATTGGTGAAATAAATTCGGCATTGAATTTAATACCGAAAGTGAGCCAAATACAAAAAGATTATTTACTCAAGGTATTGATGAGAATGAAACACCTAAGCATTTATATAAATGCTTAGGTTAGTGTGACTTCTTAACTGTCCATTTCAGATAATTCTAGATTCAAGGCGACAAGTCTAAAAGCCAAAGCCCATTTGAAATCCAACACTTGCCATTTCTTCACTGTATTGTGCACCTAAATCCATGTGAAAGATCCGGTTGCCCAGGGTAAATCCCGTTGTTAATTGTTCGGATATATTACCAAAGGTATCCAACCGCCCGCCAACTCTTAAGGCAATGACATTGAAAACGTTATATTCGAGCCCAATAGATAAAAACTGATGATCAAAGCCTGCGAAGAAAGGTTCGCGTTTGGTTAAGTCATAATCTGCCGCTATGGTCAATCCGGATACGGTATAGGAGATTCCCGTTGTCCACTGTGGAGAAAGTGAAAACGAATGGCTAAAAGTGTTACCCGTTTCTTCAATCTCACCAGAGGGTGACTTTCTTTTCTCAACAGCAAGGTTGGTGTGATAGCGCTTGCTGATAATGTTTTTACCGGCTAGGCCTAAGGTTAAGTGATCATTCAGCATTGAAAAAGCAAAACCTAAATCCATGTTGAAGCTTTTCTCTTTTTTCAAATCGTTATCATAGGATTCTTCAATGTCGATCAAGTCATCTTCAATATCCTTAACACTATGCGAAATAAAAAGGGTTTGAATTTGCATAATCTTTGGGGTGATACCGATACTTAAATGGTAGTCATCGATTTCAAAGCCGTGAGATAAGGATAAGCCTGTCTCGAATATGCCAACGGCTAAGCCCTGAATTTTTGTATTGAGTAACGGAGAGCCATCAGCAAATTTATCGTCACTAGGATCAGTAAATTTGCCATCTTTGGTAATGTCGAATTGTTTTGTGCTCCCTTCACAGCTAATGGTGCCAACCTCATTAATCGGCATAATACGATTATCAATATCAATCTCATCGGTTATAAATTGTGTATAGCTGTTTAGAACCTCCAGATCGCATCCATTAATGTCAGGCAATACTTCCAGTTTCAATGAGTTAAGACCGGTATATAGCGATATTCCAAAGTTTTTGTTAGAGAAGCTGATAGAGGCGAAACCTGATGCGTCAACTGCAATGGGTTTTTCGTCAAGTTGTTCCAGTCTTTCTGTAATAATGCCTGTAACTGAATTTAAGCGGGCTTTATCTTGATTAAATTGATCTTCCGAGGCATTCGCAAGGTTATCCAGTCTGACCAATGCGTCAGAAAGATCCTCAAAATAGTCATTATTGTCAAAATCATCAAAGGCATCAATGGAATCCTTTTGTGCGTAGGCAGAAACGGCAACATTCGACAGTATAAAATCAAAGCCGTGTTTTTTTGATCCATGATTAAGAAGCGCAGGGTTATATATACTTGCTGACGAAGCTTGTGTGAAACTTACACCGGTAAATCCACGACCAATCGCTTGAGCATCTTGACCGTGAGTGAGCTGTGGAAACAAAGTGTAGACGACAAGCGAGCATGTGGATAGGAGTGCTTTGTTTTTTATCATAATAATTCCTACTAAATTATGTTCGATAATTGCCACCAATACAGAGTTGGCAGGCAATTAAAAAGTATTAGTCAATGATTAACAGAGATTCAGACCCTTTTGATGGTCCTTGCAATTGATTATTTTTATCAGTGTATTCTTCGTAGCAAGATGAAATGATAAGCGGAATGGCGAGTAGCCAGAAATATTTTCTTATATAAAAAGTGAATATAGAATTTTTATTATCCAACGTAAATTCCTTTTATTATGTTGTTCATCCATAAATATGATTCAAGAAACGGGGCAAGCAGATCCTTTAACCTGTCATGAATCTTGGTAGTTGGATAATATATATTTGATAATGACTTTGCACTCCCATATTGTTTGTTTTTTAAAAGAAAGCATAAAATCTCACCGTTTTAAAAGATATTTTGAAATATCTTAAGCACCTTATAACGCCTGAATTCAAATAGAGTTGGAAATAAAGCGTAAATGAACTGAGTTTGTTTTGCCCTGTCTAATTTTTGTAATGGTTGGCAGGGTAGAGTTCAATGAAAGCACTGATAGTCTTTTTATTGTTAACGTTTCTAATGTCTTGTGGCAAACAAGAAGAAGACGGTAGCTTGGATTCCCTGCCAAATGAAGTACATCTTAATTGTGAAAAGATAGGTTTGATTGCTGTCAAGTTCATTCCTTCAGAAACAGCCATTTTAATGTTGCCAGACCAAACCATTGAGTTGATTGCTGAGCCGGTTGCTACCGGGTTTAAATATGTTAAAAGCGAGATTGTTTTGCGTGGTAAGGGTAATGAAGTGACGTTGACCATAGGCATACAGCCACCGTTTAAATGCACTCCTCAGGTTTTAGCACAGGTTGATTCTGATGCTAAACCCTAAATCAAGTGTCGATCAAAGACCTTTATTAAGTGATCCATCAGTTTTTTAATTTTGGGAATTTCTATCCTGTGCTTTGGGTATAAAGCATAAATATCAATGGGCTGCATTGACCATTCATTTAAGATCTCAACCAGCTTTCCAGAAGCTAATTCGGCCTTAACCAGATAATCCGGTAATAGAGCGATGCCTTGATGATAAATTGCAGCTTCTTTGATGACGCTAAAATCATCACTTAACAGTCTAGGCTTAAGTTTTAGCGTTTGCGTTTGGCTTTTTCGATGAAGGTTAATTGGCTGATTAATACTATCGGGGTTCATGATGAGTAATTGATGTTTGGCTAGTGAATTAAGACTATTGAGGGTGCCTGCGTTATTAATATAGTCTTTGCTTGCATAAAATTTTCTTGTCGTTTGCCCTAAGTGCTTGGCAATTAACCTTGAGTCTTCAAGTTTGCCAACTCTGATAAGTAAATCAAACCCTTCTTCGATCAAATCGACGCGCCGATTTAATAAACTCAATTCAAATTCAATTGCTGGAAATTCGTGTAAAAAATCAGAAAGACAGGGGCTGATAATCTGTTGACCAATGGTAATGGATGCCCCCACTTTAATCCGTCCTTTGATGTCATTGAGTTCTGTTGAGATAGCTGAGTTGGCTAGGTCAATTTCTTCGTGGATGCGTTTACAGTGAGCGAGATATTTTTTACCTGCATGGGTAAGGTTTTGTGATCGTGTGGATCGTTCAAGCAATGTAATGCCTAAATGTTTTTCAAGTTTTGAGACTTTTCGACTGATGTTGGCTTTTGGTATATTGAGTCGGTTAGCGGCTTCTGTGAAGCTACCGGACTCGACCACAGCGAGAAATATCATCATATCATTAAGATCGTGCATAATCAGTCTGGTCAATTGTTGTTAAAAATGGAATAAAGTTATCAAGAAATAGGTATTTTTGAAATCAATATTTTTCCCTAATATAAACCCTAAGATCAAATGCTGATCAAAGACTCTTAAAAGGAAAATAAATGAAAATATTGCATAGAGACGACTTACCTCGAGGTGGTTTTGCTGGGGTTGAAGAAACGCGTATCGTTACAGATAGTCAGCTCTTTACTCGAAAAGGACCTGAAACCTCAGAGGGCTTGGGCCGCTTTGTTTATTTAGCCGACGCTGAGTTTACACCTTTTGGTGAAACTGGAATGCACTCTCATAAAGAGATTGATGTCATATCTGTGATGATAGATGGGCGTGTTAGTCACTCAGGATCACTTGAACATGGCAAAAGCCTTGAGGCAGGCGATGTTCAGGTACAAAGAGCCGGAGGGGAAGGCTTCGCTCATAATGAGAAGAATCCTGATTCGACAAAAAATCGCATGATACAACTTTGGGTATTGCCTGAAGAATCAGGCCAGTTGGCAGCTTATAAATATTACACACCGAATCAGCAAGGGATGACTCGAATATATGGTGGTTCAAAAACTCAAACTGAAACCTTTGATAGCTCAATCACTATTGATATTTTACGATTGAAAGCGACAGATGAGATTGAATTACCAGAAGAAACCCTTTGTTATGTGACTCAAGGTCAAGTGGTGTTTAATGAATTTTCGGATAAGTATCCAGCATCTGAAGGAAGTTTAATTCGTGGAAGTTCGCTTGAACTTCAAGCGATGACTGACAGTCAAATCATTATTATTAGCCAGTTTTCCAAATGATTAATGTCTAAAGATAACATGCACAATAGTAAACATCTCAGGGTGGTGTTTACCTACTTTTGGCTTATTCCATTAGTTTATCTGTTGCCAGATTTTTTTGCTCAATACTTGCCGCCGAATAAATTTCTTATTGTGGTTGTCAGTCTAACAATCATTGTGCCTTTGATGAGTTACATCGTTGTGCCAGTGAATATCTTCTTGTTTGGTTGGCTCACAAATGCGACTGATAACTTAAAGAAGAAAAAATAACGTTAATGATGTTATTTTTTATATTCCATGAGTTCAACAGGTAATCCATTTACTTCAATAAAGGCAACCAATAGTCCTTTGCTTGGTGAGTTGGGGGAGATAATTACCTTTTGATTTTTTATCGCTGCTTCAAGATCATCTACTTCAAAAGCGACATGAGGTAATGTTTTTACTGATTCAGGGTAAGGTGCTCCATCCCAATACCTTTGCCATTGAATGCCAAAAGGGTTATTTTCATGATCGGAAACTGTCATTTTAAGATGAGGCAGATCAATCTCTCCCTCAAAGTGGTGAGTGACTGGAATGCCAATATGATTGTACTTCATTCAATTACCTTGGTAGGTTTAGGGCTATTTTCGAAGGCAGTATTCTTTTATTGGATAGTACAATGCTGGATTTGTTGCATTCAGTTTATTACAAAAAACACAGAAACAATTCATACGGCCCCTTCAAAATTTTGGGGGGGGGACGACGTAAAATTGATGGTCTTTAATGCAACCTGGCGGTCAATTATGCCTAAGTAAATTACTAAGACTATCGACAACAAGTGCCCATTCAGCATCCTCTTCAAGAACTTCATGTAAAAAATTTGCTTGATGTTCATTCCAAAAAGTGGCTTTATCTAGGGCAATATCTTCAGGCAATGCATGTTCAGAAATAAATTGATCAATCGCTTGCTCGTTACTATCCAAGCCAAGCTGTTCAAAAAGAACTTCAATTGAGTGTTCTTCAATCATCATCATTCTCTCTTGGGTTGCATTATTTTTTTGTTAATCGGCCATTATCCTACTATTTATAGGTAAAGACAGTAGGGTACATTCTCTAACACCCCTAAACAATGTTTATTCTGGTAAAACCTGCTCTCAATAATCAATAAATCGGATATCAACAAAAGAGCGATGAGTACTGAGACGAGTAAAGTCGTCAGACATAAGAGAAATACCAATACAAATTAAAAAACAAAACCAGGTAAATTCAAAAACACCCTTCATGGGGTTTGGTAGATTTGACCATGAAATTAAAGGAATGTTTTCTGTTACCTAATAGCTTTTAAATAAAAAACAAATTAGCTTTATAGCAGAAGGTTATTGCTTATGTGTCGAGGTTCAAAACCCTTACAGTTTATGTGGGAAATAGCAAAATACCTCATGCACTAATTTCGCGCTGTGTTATAAATATATTCAGTGACAGCGAAGTTTGATCAGTTAGTTAATTTTCTAATAATTCTTTTCGCGTTATTTTGTCGTCAGTAGTGCCACAAATGGATCAAAGGCTTTACTGGAAATTTTAAGAAGTTTTATTCGCTCAAAGGGATAGCGTAGCGATTATGAAACGAGTAGCCTGTTTAAATACACTGATAACATCACCCGATGACCCGAGGGCTTCTGAGAAGCTGATGGATTTATTCAATGGTGTTCGTTTATATAATAAAGAAAAACCAGTCAATGGTGTGGTGCTTGTCTCAGATGATGCTTTATTGCAAGTATTAGAAGGTGAATCAAGTGTTCTGGCTGAGTTGATCTATCGGTTTAGCCGAGATACCTGGACAAAAGACACCAGTGTTATCCTCAATGCAGATATTGAAGCACCATTATTTAACAATTGGCGATTAAAGTTTGTTAAGTCGGCAACTGCGAAAAACGATCAATATTTAAGAAAAATTCATAAGGCGATCGTAGCAGATATCAAGATAACATCACCTGTCGATGAAAGGCGCCTGGCATTATTCTTCTCAAGTAATTTATTGTACTCATCAGTTAAAAAAGTATCAGAGGTTACGGATGAAAAAGATGAGTGTAATAACAATTTTCATAATAAACGAATATCATTATCGGCATGGCCAAAACCCAGCCAAATAAAGCCCTCCCCGGAAATTTTTAAACTTTGCTCATTGTTATCAAGGCATGAAGCAAGTTATGAAACGTTAAAACAACTGGATTTTTTCAAATCTCAAGCGCATCTTGATAATTGCCTGTATTTACTTGATGGATTTGGTTTGTTGCTTTGTAAGGCCGCTGAAGAAATAGTGCCTACAGATGCAGTACCTGAGCAGAAGCCACAAATTGCCTTGGTGGCATCTAACGCAAAACCTGTCAAAAAAGACAATCCATCAGATCGATTTAGCCAAGTCTTGCGAAAATTTATCTCGCAAGCCAAGCGGACGAGGTAAGTGACCATGGATGGAATTTATAAAAAATTAGCCATTGTCGGTGAAGTAGGTGCTGGAAAAACCCAGCTGATAAAGGTGATTAGTGAGATTTCTCCTTTTGCAACAGAGGAGAAATCATCCATTGATATTGGCAAAGAATATACCACGGTCGGGATTGATTATGGCCGATTAACCCTTGAAGCAGATATGGCACTCGGCCTATACGGTCTTCCGGGGCAAGAACGTTTTTCGATGCTCTGGGATATGGTAAAAAAAGGGCTTTGGGGGTTGCTCATCCTTGTCAAATTTGATGAAGCTTTCAACAGTCAGGCGTTGTTGACGATCTTAAAATACTTCGAGTCTGAAAAATCGCAGTTACCTATTGTCGTTGGTATAAGCCATTGTGACTTGTCCTGTGATGAGGATGAGGTTGATGCATTTATTGAGATAGTGAATCAGTTATTAGAAAGTAATGGGTTTATTACTCCAGTGTTTCCGGTTGACCCAAGAGAGGTGGAGTCCATTTTATTGTGTTTACAGGTTTTTGACTCCTTAAATACCACGATAGATTATGAAAGAGAGCTTTCCTATGCTCAGTAAAGATGTCTTGATTACGATTATATCCCCATTATTTGATAGCTACTTAAAGAGTAATGATGGCTTTGAGGTTATTTGCTTGGCTACGACGGATGGCTTCCCTGTGCATCATGTGATGGCGGACGGAAATACCTTTGAAGCCGATAAAATGGCTGCCGCATCAAGTACCCTTTATTCAGTCAGTAATGCCGTTACTCAACAAATTTTAGATAAACAATTTAAGATCACTTTTATTGAGGCGGAAGAAGGTAATATTGCTTTTGTATCTCTGGATCTTGATGATAAAAATTTTGTGTTGGCCATGTCAGCCAGACAGTCGATTAATATTGCAAGTCACCGCATGTTAATTAACCGTTTGGCAAAAGAAATCACTGAGATTGCTTATGACAAGGTACATGCAATTGCTTAGTGGTGAATCACTCATCGCTAAGGTGGCTGATAACGGCCAAAATTAAAATAACTAAACTATTCAAACAAGGGAAAATTATGAGTTCTATTGATGAAGCATTACGTGGCATGATTGATATACAAGGATGCTTGGGTTGTGCTATTGTTGATTACACCAGTGGTATGTTGTTAGGGTCTATGGGGGCTGGTGTTGATCTTGAGCTTGCAGCTGCTGGCAATAGTGAAGTAGTCAAAGCCAAGCTTAAAACTATGAAAAGTTTAGGGATTGATGGCAGTATCGAGGATATTTTGATTACATTGCAGGATCAGTTACATATTATAAGACCAAGTACATCAAATGAGGGTTTGTTTCTTTATTTGGCTCTCGATAAAAAGAACGCAAACCTTGCACTTGCAAGAAGAAACTTAAACGATCTTGAAACAAACCTTAAGCGTGTATAACACCTTAAATTTTAATAAATAAACACCAGATCTGGTGTTTATCCCATTGGGATTAATTATAGCGCCCTTTCTCTTTGGCAGTTAGCTGGCGCTATGTATTCTCTGCTTTTTTATTTTATCTTTAAACATATCCCGCATATATCAATCAGACGTTTATCTTGTTGATCGATTGTTTATCTTGAACTTTAATCCCTATGGATTTTTCATTAAGATGTCTTAACCCATCGAAGAGAGTTTCCCTTATGTCAAAAAACGTTTTAATCACAGGATCGGCCAGTGGAATTGGATTAGCGTTGGTTAGAAATTATCTTTCACAAGGTGACAGTGTATTCGCTGTCGCTCGAAAGGTAACTGATGAGCTCACAGCAACAGAAGCAACAATTATTGACGGTGTTGATGTTGCTATCCCATCCAGTCTTTCTAAGATAACTGAAGCAATAAATGATCAACCCATCGATATAGTCATTAATTGCGCGGGTATTTTAAGCAATGAGACGCTGGATGACTTGGATTATGACCGGATTGAAGCACAATGGCAGGTCAATACGCTTGGACCTCTTCGAGTCACTGAAACCGTTTTGCCAAATCTCGCATCCGGCAGCAAAATTGCCATGATAACCAGTCGTATGGGGTCTATTGAAGACAATACCTCAGGTTCTCGTTATGGGTATCGGGTATCTAAAGCGGCGCTAAACGCTATAAGTAAAAGTCTCTCAATTGATTTAAAGCCTAAGGGCATTGCTGTTGCTATTCTCCACCCGGGACTTGTGTCAACCAAAATGATACAAGGGCAGGGCGATATTCCTCCAGAGGGTGCTGCTTCGCGTTTAGTTGAAAGAATAAACGATCTTACGCTTGAGAATACAGGCACTTTTTGGCATTCCAATGGAGAGATACTTCCCTGGTGAATGCTTTTGAATTGTTTTGTCCTTTAAATGGTAGAACATGGTGCAAGGGAATGTTTGCACCTTCTTAATGAACTTTTCTGTCTTTGTAATGGTCAATGGTGCTTTAGACCGATTGGCTAGACAGTGACCATCATGAATCCATTTTATCTATTCTGTACTTTTTTAATCCTGATCGGTTTTTTTAACGTAACGAGCGTTCATTCAACAGGAAAAAAATCCAAATCAGTATGGTTGGATAACAAAACAAAACAGCATAAACACAAGCCAGCATATCTTAAACACAAACCAACTTATCTAAAAAACATACGAACATCTTTAAAAAACACGGCTCTGCATAAAGAAAACCATGTATTAGAACATACAAACAAACCGCTAAAGGTATTCTTTATCACTGATGCTAAGCCAAAATACGACCAATTCATTTTTAAATTAGTCATATCGGCTGTTTATCCAGCTGTCAAATATGATCTCCAGTATATTTGTTCATGTGAATTACCTGTTTACAGCAGGAAAGGATATTGTTCATCTTTAACTCCTGGTCCAGAACAAAATTACAGCGATATACCTGAAGAAGTGGTTTTTGGTGCTCAGGAGTATGCTTATTCAATTATCGAAAAAATTGTAGGTGCAAAATATAGTGTTACCAGTAAACCGTTAGATATTGATATTGAAGAAATTCAAACAGAAAAAAAATATGCATGGGCTGAGCTTTAATAATGATGCAATAATTTATTTATCTAACGCAATAAATATGGCTTTAACTGTTCGTTTGAATCAGATACAGTGCCTTTGGAGCTAATAATTGAATTAAGGATATTCTATGCGATTTGTATTTCTTGGGGGGGTGATTATTGCTTCTTTAAGCTTTTCACTGACTTCATTAGCTCTGGATTTTTGCTGGTGGGACTGTAACCGGATTGTTGAAACAAGCTACGGTAAAGTTAAAGGTAAAAACCATGGTTCAACTAATCGCTGGTATGCCATACCATATGGTGCCGATGCTTCAGGCAACAACCGATGGAAACCACCACAACCTGTAAAGCCATGGAGTGGAACCCGTAATGCCAGTTCGAGTATGACAGGCTGCGAACAATGGGCGAGCCCAACAGGTGTTTTCTTTTCTGATGAAGACTGCCTAAATCTAACTGTTTATGCCCCGGATAAAGAAGGCTCCTTTCCTGTAATGTTCTGGATATTTGGTGGCGGTTTCCTGTTAGGGTCTGGTAATGAATCATCTTATAAAGGCGATGACCTTGTTAAAAATGAAGATGTTGTTGTCGTAACGATTAATCACCGACTAGGGCCATTGGGATTTTTATCTCACAAAGGCTTAACTAATGAACAGGGTCGTTCAGGAAACTATGGATTTTTAGATCAAGTCGCTGCTCTCGAATGGGTAAAAAATGAAATAGCAGCCTTTGGTGGTGATCCAGACAATATTACTGTTTTTGGTGAATCTGCAGGTGGTGCGAGTGTTTGTATGTTAATGGCTTCACCATTAAGCCGCCATTTATTCCAAAAAGGGATTGTTTCAAGTGGGCCTTGTGGCGAATGGGAAACATTGACGCAAGAAGAGGCGGATGAGAAAGGTAAGCAATTTGCTATAGCTATGGGTTGTGAACAGGAAGTTCCGGCCGAGCAACTCGCATGCTTAAGAAAAATGACGCCTAAAGAAATGCGTAAAAAAATTGACGCATCCTTCAATGAATTGTTTAAAGTCGATGGAACGCAGTGGAAATACTTTCCAAATTTTACAAAAGATGATTATTTCATCGATGCTAACTTTGAGGATATGATTGCCAATAATAAAAATCTGATTGAGCAAGGCAAATTAACACCGCAAGTTGTTATTCAGGGGACGGTTAAAGATGAAGGTAGTTTATTTGAAGCGTTAAAAGACCACCCTGATAACTCAGAATATGAACCATTTTTACGCAATCGTTTGTCATATATGACTGAAGAGGATATTCAATGGGTTCTTAAAAGTTACCCCATTGAGCAATTTGATAATGTGGGTCATGCTATGTCAGTTATCATGGCTGATCAGAGTATTGTTTGTCCCGGGGTGAAAACAGCGGTAAGTTTAACAGATGCGGGTTACCCTGTTTATCAGTATCAATTTACGCAATACAGCGATTCAATTTTGCGTTTGATTACCAAATTTCAACTGGGCGAAAACCCTCCACCTTTAGGTGTTTTTCATTCTGGTGAAATAGGCTTCTTATTTGGTCATAGTGCACCGACTGGCCGTCCAAAAACGGATGATCAAAAGTTTGTCTCCAATAAAATGCAACAATATATGGGAAGCTTGGCACATACGGCAAATCCAAATAAAGTAGGATTGTCACATTGGCCAATTTATACCAAAGAGGATAAAACCTATTTAATTTGGGGGGAAGACTTCTCTACTGAACAAAATCTACGTGGTGACTTTTGCCCCTGGTGGATAGAGAAAGATTTTTTTGGCGATAATTTCTAAACCTTTCTATTGAGCGTTCAATTGCTCAGTTGTTGAGTATCCTTCAATTGCTCAGTTGTTGAGTATCCTTCAATGGGTTTTACAGTGACAAGAGTCTGTTGCTGTTATCCATTGCGTATCTTTGCGGTGATTAAGGATGGACAATTACAGGCATCCTTTATTCCTAAATTGAAATTGAATCAGCGACTCGCAATCGAAGAATCATATTCCTTTGGTTTTTCTAAAGCGGCATATTGTTTAGTTAATGTATCCATTCGATATAGCATCATCTCAGTGGAACTAATAGCCACGTGTACCAATCGTTCGGGGGTAAAAGATAAAATGCCATCAAATCCTTGATTGATAAAGCGAAAGTTGCTGTGTGCTTTTCTTGGCATGGTGTTGATAGCTTTGGTATTGACGGAGGTGGTTTTAAGGTAGAGTAGGGTATTTTCATATTCGGCAAGATCATCATATATCCGTTCAAGCCATTCCTGTTCGCCTAAGCCTCTATGGTAGGCTAAGTAATTTCTAGCAATGCGCTGCGATAGCATGCGTTGTTGGCCTGCCTGATCGATAATTTCTGTGAGTGTTAGCGGTTGAGCAAGGGTTAGGCAAGAAAAAAAGAGGGCAATGGTAGTAAAGAAAGAGGTAAACACTTTCATGTAGATATCCTTTCTACTTATTATTGTTAATGGTTTTTTATTGTTGTTTGATAAATTTATACCAAAGCATCAAACAAAATCGCATTAATAATTAACTGAAAGTGCTCACATGTTCTAACAGATTCACTTATTTGAGTTTTAATTGGATTTCAGCAACAATTTTTCTTATAGACATCCTCCCTATTAATAAATTTTAATTATTAAAGAAGTGCTCAGGCAACTTCTTTTGCGGCTTCTTTCATTACAGATGCTAAAAGCATATATACTTCTGTCCATGCTGCTTTAACATCTTCGGTAAAGGCTTCTCCTAAGCCTGCTGCTAAAGTATCTAAAAGGGCGGTTGCCACGGTATCGTAGTGTTCATCTTTAACACCATAACCCACATGGTTTCTACCAAGGTTTTGTACCGCAGGGACAATACTCTCCAAATCCGATAAGCCTTTTACGGCAATACCAATCATACGCATGAGCTTTTTTCCCTGCTCTTTCATATCGCCTTTGAATAATGATTCAAGCGAGGGATCAAGTTCAAAAAGCTTTGTATAGAATATCTCTGCCGCTTGATCCGCAATCGGCTCAACCATCGCGAAGGTTTCCTGTACTGCCTTAACTGTTGTTTCTTGCATGTTAAATCCTAAGGGTTTATTTTGATTTTGAAATCATATAGTCAACGGCCTGTTTGACCTCGCTATCGCTTAGTTCTGTGTTGCCACCTCTTGCAGGCATGTCTCCCCAACCACTAATAGCATGTTCATAAAGGCTATCTGTACCTCGATTGATGCGTTTTACCCAAGCGGCTTGGTTGCCAATAACGGGAGCACCGGCAAGCCCAGTCTCATGACAAACTTTGCAGTTTGCCAGCCATATTTTTTCACCAGGCTGTGGAGCTTTTTCTTTGCAACCCATTAATAGCGTTGAAAAAGCTATAACAGTAATTGATAGAGAAATATAATCCATTATAGGGGGACCCGAATAACAACACCGCCCATGACATCGCCAATCTTAAAGTCGCTTTTTGGCGTGTCTTTGTGCTCGTTATGACATTGTGTACAAGCAGGGGAGACTGCCACATCCGCATAAACGGCTGTGTAATAGGCTTTATCACCTAAGGTTTCTGTTCCATAAAAATTTTGACCTGGATTATCAGCAACAAATTGTAACCCTTCTTTTTCCAGTGGTGTCTTAGGTGCGTTTTGTTTGTTTATTGGCCAAACGGATTGTAAGGAGTAAGTAAAATCTTTACTCATATCAGCAACGCCTTCGGCACCATAGCGAAACATTTGTGCAGGCAGTGGTGCACCATCAGGCATATCTTCCCAGTGTTCATTAGGCTTTATGTAGTCACCTTTATTGGGTCCTAATCGCTGCACAATGAGCTTAGTGTAGTTGGTTCGGTCTGATTTCATCACAGCAAACAGAGAGTCAGTGAAAACCTGTGGGGGGATGCCGGCTTCCTTTTCATTTCCACAGCTAGCTAATAATACAACTGCAGCCAAGCCTAGAGTTGACTTGTAAACGAAACTTTTTTTCATAGATTTCTCCGATTTGTTTTTAAAAATTTTACTTATTATTTATTTTTTTAACTCTTCTCTTTCTTTGGCCATTTCAATCGATTTTATTTTTATCGAAGGTTTGCCGTTAAAGT
>CAKMZU010000039.1:14411-14962 GCA_929200485.1 uncultured Gammaproteobacteria bacterium
CTTCATCTGCGAGCGCATCCAAACTGAATTGCAATGTATGACAATTAAGGCAACTGGTACGAATCATTTTTTCATTCGGTCTGAGCGTTGCATTCTGATTATGCTCAATATAAAAGAGGGTTTTTCCATCCATTTCTTTCGTCATCTGTGGCATGTGGCAGGTAGCACAAGTCACTTCCAGCTCAGTGTTCGATTGCCAAAGTTGACCATGAGGGCTGTCGAGAAAGGCTTGGCTGTGCTCATCTGCGTGACAGCCTAAGCAGGCATCGACTTTCGCAGGTTTTAGGTCTGTAGAGTGAGGGTCATGGCAACTTGAACAGGTTAATTCCTTATGCACATCAGGCTGCATACTAGCTCTTGCAAGACTCGGTGACATTGCTTTTAATTCTTGAGCTAAGCGCATTCCGTGTTTTCCTTCAAAAAAACCTTTGGCTTCAAGTTGATGGCATTGAATACAGCTTTCTATGCCAGGTTTTCCATAAAAAGTATTTTCTTTTTTTATATTTTTTAATTCATTATTTGTGCCAGTTTTTTTGTTTGTATATTTTTTA
>CAKMZU010000039.1:14972-16002 GCA_929200485.1 uncultured Gammaproteobacteria bacterium
TGGCATGTCAGGCAGCCAATACTATTGTCTGCGTGGTGACTTTTTATCCATAGGTCTTTTATTTCGGGGTTTTCAGGGAACTTTATGTGTGGATTTTTGGCACTTATTTTTTCATCCGTTTGCCATGTTATTCCTTGATTTTCAAGGAATGATGCCAATAAATATTCATTAGTTGATGCTTTTTTTAATGGTTTTTGTAATTCCCCATGCCCATGTTTGAGCAAGAAATCTTCATAGAGTGCACGATTATCGTGGTAGTTATGGCAGCCACTGCTTGCACAGGTTTCAAATCCTAACCCTTCATGTGAGGATCGCTCAGTTGCGATATCTTGATGGCACTGGACACAGTAATCTTCAGGCATAGTTACGCCCATTGGTCGAGTAATATCTGGATTGTGTTCGCTATGACAGGTAGTACAGCTTCTTGCATCTAACACACTAATTAGATCTGCATTGCGTGGATCTGTAAATTTTTTGCCTGGATGAGAGTCTTGACTAAGATTAAGTTCGTCCTCATGACAATTTAAGCAGGCATTTTGAAGAACTTCGCCACCGCCAAACGGATCCGTATGGCAGGTGCTGCAGGCTAACTCGATCTGGTGATGTCCACTGGTTGATTGGCCTATTAAAAAATTGGGCTTTTCTTTAGCAAATATTAGCTCGTTACCAAGATAGGCGCTTAATGCAATCGATGATAGGGCCCAAAGTATCCAGGTGATTTTTTTTGTCATATTGAATATTTTTTTTATTTAATGATTAGAACCAATATACCGATAGGATATGGAACCCAAGTAATACAGGCAGCGGCCAAAAGCTTACAATATGAACAAAAACAGCCAAACCTTTGACTCTTTTTATTCCAATGCTTGCAAAACTTTTTTCTAAATCTGCAAATAGTCCGGTAATTGCACCAAAGATGGTTGCACCAAAAAAGGAGTAGATCAGCCACTGATTAATGCCTTGAAAATCTGACAGCCCTGTATGTAAAAATAAAAGTACTAACGCTAGAACAGCCATTAAGCCATGAAAT
>CAKMZU010000040.1:0-4810 GCA_929200485.1 uncultured Gammaproteobacteria bacterium
GGCAGAAATATCTATCTGGTATCGCTTCAATTTCCCGCAGTAAATATCGACACTAAAATCATGCCGCTTTTGGGATTTTCTTTGTTTACCGAAATCAAAGTAAATAATATTGTTCACAGGCATAGCCTTTGAAGTTACCCAATAAAAAACGCAACAAGCACAAATGCTGCGCCCAGTATAATGATCGTGTTTACATGTCTGTCCTGGACAATAAGATTGTCTTTTTGCTCTCGTGTTAAGCGGCCTTGTCGGTAGACGATTAACGGTAAAACGTACAAATGGTGTCGTGATGAACATACATATTCCCTTTTTATGGGAATCATATAGGCTTTGAAAAAAAAGGAAGGATTTAAAAGGTCAGAGGCTCTGACCTAATTAGAGAAGAGAGTTAAACTGGCTGATTATATCAACATTCCTGCCTGTTCGATAAATCCTATAATATCCGCTAATCCTTCGCCTTTTTTCAGGTTAGTAAAGACATAAGGCTTTTTTCCACGCATGCGCTTGGTGTCTGAATCCATAACGCTTAAATCAGCGCCCACCATGGGGGCTAAATCAGTTTTATTGATCACTAACAAATCAGATTTAGTAATCCCCGGCCCACCCTTCCTAGGGATTTTTTCACCAGAGGCCACATCAATCACATAGATGGTTAAATCCGCCAACTCAGGGCTAAAGGTTGCACTCAGATTATCACCACCACTTTCGACAAAGACGACATCTAATGATTTAAAGGTTGAGGATAGTTGATCAACTGCCGCAAGATTCATCGAGGCATCTTCTCGAATGGCTGTATGGGGACAGCCACCCGTTTCAACACCTACAATACGTTTCGCAGGTAACGCTCCTGTTTCAGTAAGGATACGTTGATCTTCTTTGGTATAAATATCATTGGTCACCACCGCAATATCGTAAGGTTCACGCATGGCTTTACAAAGCACCTCTAATAGTGCTGTTTTGCCGGAGCCCACAGGCCCACCTACACCAATACGCAGCGGTTGTTTATAGTCTTTATTTTCTGTGGTTTGCATCATCAGGACCTGAATAATCGACAA
This sequence comes from uncultured Gammaproteobacteria bacterium, assembly GCA_929200485.1. Taxonomy (GTDB): domain Bacteria; phylum Pseudomonadota; class Gammaproteobacteria; order Pseudomonadales; family DT-91; genus CAKMZU01. Next base: position 1,056 of record CAKMZU010000040.1, read on the forward strand.
TATTGAGTTTCATGTTGGCAGCTAGCCAAAACCATACCAAAGGCTGAACTACCAAGGGCGTTATCCTCTATGGTTAACACTTTTTTGATGGTTTCATCCAACGTTTCACTTAAGCTATGTAATAGCCATTGGCCATCGCTTTGCCCTAAAGGCACGACTTTTACCAAACAGGCAACGCGATTCTCCAACCACGACCATAAAAAACCAGCCAAAACTTGCTCAAGAGATATTTTCCAATAACAACCTGCCATCGCAAAGGGCGCCAATAAGGTTTTTTTGCAGACTTCAAACAATAATGGCCATAAGGGCCATGTATCCACTTCACCCAGCTGAGACAAAACTCTAATCAACGCCTCAGCACACTGTGTATCCTCCAACCTAAGCTCTTTCGTTTCTCGACCAGCATAAGCCAATTGTGCATAGTAATGGAAGCTGTCAACATTTTCTTCTTTTACCGACGTATATAAACGACTCAGCAGCGGTAAATCAAAGGTTTCCAGACTATTCCCTAACAGTTCTTCGAGCCATATAAGCGACTCTTGCCTGTTAGTGATCCACTTTTCTTCAACCGCCCACTCAATACCTTGTGAGTAGGTAAAACCTCCAATAGGTAGGTTGGGGTTGATCAATTGCTGCAATCGGTAAAAAGCCAAATCAGCCATGACTGTGATGGCCGAGTTGCTTATAGGCGCCTTCTTCAGGCTCGAAGGGGTGAAAGTCTACTGAAACTGCCAACCCCATCCCGCGAATCATGTCATCTAACACTTTATCATGGATATATCTGAGGTAACCTGAAGTCAACTCCAGTGGTACATGACGGTTACCCAGATGATAAGCAGCTTTCATTAATGCAAACGCATCTTTCGCCACAACGGTTGAAACCAACTCATTCGCAGCTAAGATTTCAATTCGCTTGCCCTGTTCGCTTTCAAGCACATCGCCACCTCGAATTAATTGCCCTCTGGGCAAAAATAAGCCTGCTTCATCACCATTATCCAAAGTAATACGCACACGACTTTTAATACGTAAATCTATTGGCAATACGGCCTGCAGAACTTGAGGGGGAGCGGGTACTTCAATTTGCCCAAGGTTACGAATAAATTTATGCATAGGTTATCCTTATTGTTTTAATAATCGACTGCATCCCTGCCCAATCAAAATAAAAAATACCGCTGTGCCATCGGCAGCACATCTGCCGGTTCGCATACCAACAGTTCACCATCACAATGCACTTCATAGGTTTCTGGATTCACATCGATTTGTGGAGCCCGGTGATTATGAATCATGTCTTTTTTTCCAATGCTTCTGCAGCCTTTCACCACACCTATCCGGTTGGCTAGCTGATACTTTTCATGTATCCCCTGCTCAAAGGCCGCCTGAGAAATAAACGTCATACTGGTTGCCTGTCTTGCTTTACCAAAGGCACCGAACATAGGGCGGTAATGCACCGGTTGAGGCGTAGGGATAGACGCATTGGCATCCCCCATTGCCGCTGTTGCAATCATGCCACCTTTTAATACCAGAGTGGGCTTCACCCCAAAAAAAGCGGGCTTCCATAACACCAAATCCGCCAACTTACCCACCTCAATAGAACCAACCTCATGCGAAATACCGTGAGAAATCGCCGGATTGATGGTGTATTTTGCGATATAGCGTTTGATCCGGGCATTATCGTTATACGCACTATCGCCATCTAAACTGCCGCGTTGTTTTTTCATTTTATCGGCAGTTTGCCAAGTACGGATGATGACCTCACCTACTCGCCCCATGGCTTGCGAATCTGATGAGATCATAGAAAACACACCAAGATCATGGAAAATGTCTTCTGCGGCAATCGTCTCTCGTCGAATACGTGACTCGGCAAATGCAACATCTTCAGGGATTGAAGGATCCAGATGGTGACAGACCATCAGCATATCAAGGTGTTCATCGACCGTATTGATAGTATAAGGGCGTGTAGGGTTCGTAGAAGAAGGCAACACATGCGGAAGACCCGCAGCTTTGATAATATCAGGCGCATGTCCGCCACCAGCCCCTTCCGTATGATAGGTATGAATCACGCGGTCTTTAAAGGCTGCCAGTGTATCTTCAACAAAACCTGACTCATTTAACGTATCCGTATGGATAGCTACCTGCACATCCATCTTTTCAGCTACAGTCAAACAGGTATCAATCGCTTGAGGTGTTGTTCCCCAGTCTTCATGAAGCTTGAGTCCGATAGCACCGGCGGCTATTTGTGTTTCAAGCCCCCCCGTAAGGCTAGCGTTACCCTTACCCAAAAAACCTAAATTCATCGGAAAGCTATCGGCAGCTTGCAACATTCGTTCAAGATACCAAGGGCCCGGTGTGACTGTGGTGGCATTAGTACCCGTCGATGGTCCGGTACCGCCGCCAATCATAGTTGTAACGCCAGAAGTGAGTGCTTCTTCGATTTGTTGTGGGCAGATAAAATGAATATGCGCATCAATACCGCCAGCTGTCAGAATATTGCCTTCCCCTGCAATGACATCGGTTCCCGGCCCTATGATCATATCAACATCGGCCTGCACATCAGGATTACCGGCTTTACCAATGCCCACTATGCGCCCTTTGATCACACCGACATCAGCCTTGACAATTCCCCAGTGATCCACAATCAATGCGTTTGTAATAACTAAATCCAGCGTAGTGTCATCCAATAGCTGCGATTGTCCCATCCCATCACGGATTACTTTGCCGCCACCAAATTTCACCTCATCACCATAATGAGTAAAATCTTTTTCTACCTTGAGCCATAATTCCGTATCAGCTAAGCGGACACTGTCGCCTGTGGTGGGGCCAAACATACTGGCATAGGTCTCTCTTTCAATGCTGGCCATTAGGCTTCCTCACTCTTAATTTAATGGACCCATAATTTTCCCCTGAAAGCCATATACCCTGTTTAGACCTTCAAAAGGAACCAGGGTAACTGTTCGCATTTGCCCTGGTTCCACGCGCACGGCCGTTCCCGCTGGGATATCTAAACGTTTGCCATAGGCTTGATGCCTATCAAACTTCAGCGCATTGTTCACTTCATAAAAATGGTAATGCGAACCGATCTGTATCGGCCTATCACCATGGTTAGCCACTTCGATGGTTGAAGTTTCGCGTCCTTCATTCAGCATCAGCGGTTCATCTGCACATTTTATTTCACCGGGAATCATGATTTTTCCTCGCAACAACTGATCAAACGATCGGGTTATGGACAGTGACTAGTTTGGTCCCATCAGGAAAATTTGCCTCAACCTGCACTTCATGCAACATCTCAGGAATACCCTCCATGACATCATCACGGCTTAACAGCTCACGCGCCTCATTCATCAGCATGGCAACTGTTTTGCCATCTCTTGCGCCTTCAATCACTTCGAAGCTGATATAGGCTACTGCTTCGGGATAGTTGAGTTTTACGCCACGCTTCAGACGCCGCTCGGCTAGTTGTGCAGCTGAAAACAACAGTAATTTATCTTTTTCTCTAGGGGTGAGTTCCATAAAACTTGTCCAGATTAGTCAGGTCGTCCAGATTCTTGGGGCTACGGCGGCTTTATTTAACATCCGTGGGCGAAGCCATTGCCATAACAGCTCAAACAGGGAACGGGCTGTTTCAGTAAATTGGGTTAAGACACGCACTATCAGCAAGTCATCCATGGCGGTCACTCCCCATATACTTTGAGTATCTGCATGTTCTTCCATCAGTGCTCTTACTGCATCAATTTGGGAGTCATCAAAAGGCGTAGCGA
>CAKMZU010000040.1:4820-10673 GCA_929200485.1 uncultured Gammaproteobacteria bacterium
GATAAAGGTTGCCTCCATGGTAAAACCTCTAAGCCCTGAGGCTTCATCAAGTGCTTTGGTCGATTCAACTCTAAAGGTTTCATGCAGCAAAAGTTCAGCTTCACGAAACACTCGCATGGTACTTTGAATACACCCTTTGGTAAAACGCTCTTGATTGGCAGGGCGTGCGAGCGCATTCATCTCCCAGCCAATAAACTGACTCTTTTTCGCTAAATGTATATCAAACAGATTTTTGGCCTTAGCACCATTAAAGTAAATGGTTTCATGAGGCAACCATTCACAGACTGCCCCCACTTCAACATTTATCGTTTGCTTGATACTCGCAGCCTCACCCGAACTTTGATAAAACTTTTGGGCACCTGGTGCAGTAATCAGTGCATGCGAGTTGTTTTTAAGGTTTAAATCAAACGTTAGCGTATCACCTGATGCCAAACCGCCAGGCGGGGGTAATAGATACAGATGACAGGTTTCACCTTCGGGATAAAAAGGCCTCTGAACCCGTAAGGGGCCAAAATGCCGTGTTTTCACCAATGCCGTTTTCCCTGCCACAGGCGCAAGCTCAATCGCCAGATGTGCAGGCCACAGCGTCTTAGCAGTGAAAGGTGTTTGAGATTGATGCGATAACTGGTGTGTCATGCCTGTGGTTTATACCGTTAAATACTGTTTTATCATATCATCATTTAACGACTCGATGTCGCCATTTATCTGGTTACGACCGCGATCTAGAATATAAAACTGATCGGCCACCTGTTTAACAAATTGCAATTTCTGTTCCACTAGTAGAACCGTCATGCCACGCTCATCAATTAATCGTCGAATAACCTCACCAATCTCTTTGACAATATTGGGCTGTATGCCCTCTGTGGGTTCATCTAGCAGTAATAGTTTAGGTTCCGAAACTAACGCCCTAGCAATGGCAAGCTGTTGCTGTTGACCACCCGATAGATCACCGCCCAAACGAGATTTCATCGATTTCAAAATAGGGAAAAGCGACAGCACCCACTCAGGCATTTGTCTTTGTTTAGCATTGGCTTCAAATGCCACCTTAAGATTTTCTTCAACAGTGAGTCTTGGAAAAATTTGCCGCCCCTGGGGTACATAACCTATCCCTAGACCTGCGCGCTTAAAAGCTTTAAATCCCTCAATAGACTGACCATCAAAAATCATCTTGCCGGATCGAATGATTTCTTCTCCCATAATGGTTTTCAATAAGGTAGTTTTACCGACACCATTACGCCCCATCAAACACGTGCACTTTGCGGCCTTAACTTCCAGATCAATATCCCATAGCGTATGCGAATCACCATAAAACTGATCAATCTTTTGTAAATCAAGCATCAAATACCCTCCTACGCCCCATCACCTAAATACACCTGAATCACCTCAGGATTAGATTGCACCTTATCCATTGCACCCTCGCAGAGCACAGACCCCTGATTAAGCACCGTAACAGTGCGTGCAATACTACGAATAAACCCCATATCATGTTCAACCACCATGAGCGTATGCTTACCCGCTAAGGTATTCAATAATTCTGCCGTGCGATCCATCTCTTGATGCGTCATTCCCGCAACAGGCTCATCTACCAGTAATAGTTCAGGATCCATCATCAATAACATGCCAATTTCAAGCCATTGCTTTTGTCCGTGAGACAATGCGCCTGCCTGTTGATCGCGTTGTTCCTGCAAACCGATGGTGCAGAGTATCGATTCAATCTGGTGCAAATCATGCCTACTAAGCTTTGCCAGTAACAACCCAGCCACCGATTGTGTATCACTCCCCGATAACTCTAGATTCTGCACCACGGTTAAGGCTTCAAACACCGAAGGCTTTTGAAATTTACGCCCAATGCCTAATCGCGCAATCTGATGCTCTTCTTTACCGAGCAGGTTTTTATGTTTAAAAAACACACGCCCTTCATCAGGTTGTGTTTTACCGGTGATGATATCCATCATGGTGGATTTCCCAGCGCCATTCGGACCAATAATACAGCGCAACTCTCCTCGATTGATTGAGATGTTTAAATCATTAATGGCTTTAAAGCCATCAAATGAGACACTGACGTTTTCAAGGCTTAACAATGGATTCATGCTCTCACCCTCCTAAGTAAACCGACCAATCCATTTGGCAGATAAAGCGTCACTAAAACAAAGAGTGCACCCAGAGCAAATAACCACACCTCCGGCAAAACACCCGTTAGAACGGTTTTACTGTAATTCACCACTAACGCACCAATAATTGCGCCATAAAGCGTAGCTCGACCACCTACGGCCACCCAGATAATAAGCTCAATGGAATTTAGCGGCGAGAATTCACCGGGGTTGATGATGCCTACCTGAGGCACATAAAGCGCACCGGCTACCCCTGCAATCGCAGCTGACAACACAAAGATAAACAGTTTAAGGGAGACCGTGTTATAACCCATAAAACGGCTACGGCTTTCAGCATCACGTATGGCAATAGCCAATTTACCAAGACGTGAATTCACAATACGTCGACACAGTAAAAGGCCGCCAATGACTGCGGAAATGGATAAAAGAAATAACACCACACGGGTTGAGTCATCGGTTAAAGCAAAGCCTGCAATATCCTTAAAATCGGTCAAACCATTATTGCCACCAAACCCCATTTCATTTCTAAAAAACGCTAACATCAGGGCATAGGTCAGTGCCTGCGTCATAATGGAGAGATATACGCCGCCCACTCGAGAGCGAAATGCTAATAAACCAAACACATAGGCCAGCACCCCAGGCACAACCACCACCATAACTAGTGCAAAAGCGAGATGGTCAAAGCCGTACCAGAACCATGGCAATTCCTGCCAGTTTAAAAATACCATGAAATCGGGCAGTTCAGGATGGGCATACACCCCTCGATCACCAATTTGACGCATCAGATACATCCCCATGGCATAACCACCCAAGGTAAAAAAAGCACCATGCCCCAAGCTTAAGATACCCAAATAACCCCACACCAAATCAGCAGACAACGCCAACAACGCCAGGCAAAGATATTTACCCAAAAGACTGACGGTATAGGATGAGATATGCAGCGGATTATCTGCACCAATCAGCAGATTACCCACCGGCACAAGCACCGCGGCTCCTGCCAGAAGGCCAATCAGCACCTTATCCATACGTTCAAGTTGACCATTAACCCCTCTCATTGACTCATCTCCGCCGATCGCCCTTTAGCTGGGAATAACCCTTGAGGCCTTTTTTGTATAAATAAAATAATAAAAATCAGTAAAATAATTTTGGCCAACACCGCCCCTGCAAAAGGCTCAAGCCATTTATTGGCAATGCCTAAACTTAAGCCCGCGATCAAGGTGCCGAGTAAATTCCCGACGCCACCAAATACAACCACGATAAATGAATCAATGATGAATCCTTGCCCCATATTCGGCCCAACATTACTAATCAGGCTTAATGCAACACCTGCAACACCGGCAATGCCAGCACCCAACCCAAAGGTCAACATATCGACTTTGGTGGCATTCACACCCAAGGATTGTGCCATGGCGCGATTTTGCGTTACGGCTCTGACTTGAAGACCCAGTCGACTCCGCTTCATCCACACCCATAAGGCGGCAAACAACATCAGGCTAAACACAACGATGGCCAATCGGTTAAGCGTTAATCCGAAAATCGGATTGATCAACCAGGTACCACTTAACCATTCCGGTGTGACTACCGTGCGATTAAGCGGTGAGAAAATGGTACGCACTGCCTGCTGTAGAATTAGACTGATACCAAAAGTTGCTAGCAATGTCTCTAATGGGCGACCCTTTAAATACTGAATCACCAATCGTTCCATAGCGATACCTACCAAAGCAGAAACAATAAAAGCGGCCGGTATCGCTACAAGAATCGATAAACCTATCAATTCAGGCATCAGCTGTTGGACAACAAAGGCGGTATAAGCGCCAATCATTATAAGCTCACCATGGGCCATATTAATCACCCCCATGACTCCAAAGGTGATAGCCAAACCAATGGCTGCCAGCACCAAAACTGAGCCAAAACTTAACCCAAAAAATAGGTTTTCAAGTAATTCAAAAAGGCTGGTTTTACGTTCAATGGTTTTAATCGCTTCTAACGCCTCAGTGTGTTTAGGCTGACGTTCAACAAACTGTTTCAAGCTATTTAAGGCCTGAGGCTCAAGGCTCGTTGCGAGTATTTTTATCGCCTCATTTTCTGATTGGTCTGATTGCAATTGCGCAATAGCTTTAATCAATTCAAGTTTATCTTTGATGACAGATTCCGTTTCTTTTGCCAATTGCCGTTCTATCAACGGCAATAACGCTTCATCAGCCTGTTTTAATAAGATACTGGCCGCCTGTAATCGGATAGCTGCAGTTTCATGCACTAATTGTCTTTTCGCTAATTCCAATTTAATTAGGGTACGTAAACGATTATTGACACGAACTTTCTTATAGAGTCGCTTACTATCGATCATTAACGTCTCACCCAATGCGTTGGATGGATCGATAACTGTAAGCAAATATTCTTCGGATTGGTTTTTTAGTATGACCAGCGCTTCTGTTTTTTTATGAAAGAATAGTTGACCACGACTTAAGGCCAGTAATATCGTATCCACTTCATATTGCTCGGATTGGGCGAACGCTAGAATAAACTCCGCTTTATCATTAAATGAACCTTTGACCAGAATCGAATGGTCAAGTGTATTGGCAGTTGCATTCAGATAGCTACCGAGCAATGCCATGATCAGCATGCTTCGACTTAACATTTTTTTTATCATCATTTTTAAGGAGTTAAGAAAAACAATTGAGAGTGAAGCGCTAAAGCAATCCAGGCTTCACTCTAAGAACAAGCGGGCTTACTTCACGCCACATTTTTTCAGTTTGGTGTTGTAATTACCGCAGTTTATCGGCGCTTCCCAAGAAGACATTAAATCCATAGAACCACTGAGATAATCCGACCATGCGTCACCTGCAACCAAGCCTTCGGTTTCATATACCACATCGAACTGACCGTCTTCCTGAATTTCACCAATCAGCACGGGCTTTGTAATATGATGGTTCGGTAACATGGTTGACATACCGCCTGTGAGGTTCGGTACTTCCACACCAACAATGGCTTTTTGTACGGCGTCTGAATCAGTGGTTTTTGCCTTTTCCACCGCTTTCACCCACATATTGAAACCGATGTAATGGGCTTCCATTGGATCATTGCTGACACGCTTTTTATCTTTAGTAAAGGCCTGCCATTTTTCAATGAACGCGCTGTTGTCATCATTATCAACACTCATGAAGTAGTTCCATGCAGCCAAGTGCCCTACCAGTGGCTTTGTATCCATACCAGACAACTCCTCTTCACCAACAGAGAATGCAACGACAGGAATGTCTTCAGCAGAAACGCCCTGGTTACCTAACTCCTTATAAAAAGGTACGTTTGCGTCACCGTTAATCGTAGAAACGACAGCGGTTTTCTTGCCTTGAGAACCAAATTTCTTAATACTCGATACAATAGATTGCCAATCAGCATGACCAAACGGTGTGTAGTTGATCAAAATATCTTCGTCTTTAACGCCTTTAGAAGCCAGGTATGCCTTAAGAATTTTATTGGTTGTACGCGGATAAACGTAATCCGTACCAGCTAACACCCAGCGCTTAACACCGACTTCATCCATCAAATAATCCACGGCTGGAATCGCTTGCTGATTAGGTGCCGCACCTGTATAGAATACATTTTTTGATGACTCTTCACCTTCGTATTGCACAGGATAAAACAATAAACTGTTTAACTCCTCAAACACGGGCAACACAGATTTTCGAGATACTGACGTCCAGCAGCCAAAAACCACATCGACCTTTTCTTTGGTGATCAACTC
>CAKMZU010000040.1:10683-15876 GCA_929200485.1 uncultured Gammaproteobacteria bacterium
GCATTTCCATGGTGTCTTTTAAGGTGGTTTCACTGATAGCCATAGTGCCTGAGAGTGAATGCAACACGCCGACTTTAATTGTTTCAGCCGCATGCATTAAAGGTGCTGCAAGGGTTAAGACCCCTGCCAGCGACACCGATTTTAACCATTGTTTTGCTTGTGTTTTTATCATGATCATACACCTTAATTAAATTTGGAATTGCACGCCGAATGATGCGGTAGTAATCGCATCTGATGATTTAGCGCCAGTAAAGCTAGCATCGCCATTAGTGACATTTGCGTTGAACCTTAGGTTATGGCCATTGATAACGTAATTTAATCCGAGCTCCGTCAAATCACTGGAATCACCTTCATCTGGACTGTTTTGGGTATAACGAACATAGGGTTGCAGCCTGCCTAGACCGATTTCATTGGGGAATAAAAAGGCGGCTGTTCCAAAGATCGAGGAGCCATCATACAAAGCAAATCCTTCAACTCCCTCAGTTGACTTATAGTCAGTTTCAAAGACTTTGTATTCGCCTTCTAGCGTTAACACTGATCCACCCCTGAATACCTTTTCAAAAAGCGCATCTACACTGTAACCTAAGAAATCCTCTGCATCTTTTGCTGATGCAGCATCAGAGCCTGTACCCTCTTTTTGCATTTGCACAGCAAATCCTAATGTTAAGATATCCCCAAGCCCGCCGTAATAGGTCGAACTGGTGTAATAGCCAGGATTATTCTCCATATTAAGAAAGTTATAGGCAAAACGCATGGCATACAGTGGAGCATCTGAACTGTTTGCAGCTGTACTTAATCCGTTAAAAACACCCACAGCGTATTGAAATTTGCTTGCGGCCCCCCAAACAACGGCACCATCATCACGGTTATATTTGCCAGCTCGACCTTTTGGATCATTATCAGCAGGGTAAAAAGGTGTTGTGTATTGATTCCAGCTCAAACCATAGAAAGGCCCATTCATTTCTATGCGATCAGCTGGTACAAGAACGCGCCCGGCCCAGACATTAAAATAGGCGTTAGGCTCGTATTGAATCATGGCATCCAATACACCGTACTCACCAAAAATCTCTTCAGTGTTTACTGTGAATTTCCAATCAGGTGCCAACTGACCTCCAATGTAAAGTCGCACATTCTGCACAGAAAAATCCTTTTTATAGGCATCACCATTTGGCGCAGCATCTTCTATAAATGTCGCACCCGCTCGTATACCTACACCCAATGTCACGAAGGTATCTTCGTCAATTATGATTTTGCCTGCTGCACTTGCCAGACCCGCTGTCAAAGCACATACGGCTGCTCCGGTTTTTATCGCTCTTTTTAATGCGATATTTTCTCTTTTTAACAACATACTCCTCTCCTAAAAGGACGACATTGTTAGATTAAAATGAGAAAAACACTTTGAACATTCGCCAAAAGTCTAAATAAGCATTAGCCATTTTGCGTATTGACTCAGAAAAATATAAAGTAAAAAAAGAAACGGACCTTTTATATTAGCCCTCAAAATATTGGTATAGAATATGCTAACTAATCAATAAAAATATAACGAAATTTCTTTTGAGCGTCATACATAAAACAACTGATAGCCATAAAAGGCAGTATCACCAATGGGTTTCAAACGAAACCATGGAAGATTATGCCCTGCGTTATACAGCATCCTCAGCACGCAATTATTCGGTAGGGCGAGTTGCAATCACGGCACTGGGAGTTGTTTCTTTTTTAGCACTAGAAGCCATTGGCGGGACAATAACGCTACAATGGGGATTTAACAATGCTCTGATTGCGATTAGTATTGTCTCAAGTTTGATTTTTATTTTAGGCTTACCTATCTGCTACCACGCAGCCAAAGAAGGTGTGGATATTGATTTGTTAACGCGTGGATCTGGGTTTGGTTATGTTGGCTCAACAATTTCATCACTCATTTATGCTGCTTTTACGTTTATTTTTTTTGCGCTAGAAGCTGCCATTATGGCGACAGCCCTTAATCTTTTGTTAGATCTCCAATTATCCATCTGCTATCTTATAAGCGCACTTATTATCGTGCCACTGGTAACTCACGGCATGCGCCGTATCAGTGGCTTTCAACTGATCTCTCAACCGGTATGGCTACTGCTGCAAACAGCACTGATTGTTTATATTATTTCAACCAAAGAGACAGCCTTATCAGACTGGCAAGTATTTACTGGTATTAATGGTTCAGAACAGATCAACTGGCAATCCGTTGGCTTAGCCTGTGCTGTTATTTTTCCCCTAATGGCACAAAATGGAGAACAGGTTGATTACTTACGTTTTTTACCTGAAGCGCAGCAAGACAAAAAACGCTGGTGGCTTTCCGTGATTTTTGCAGGACCTGGCTGGGTATTCGTTGGTGCTATCAAATTGATGCTAGGCTCTTTTCTCGCATTCCTTGCCTTATCTCAGGGCTTACCAAAAAGTGAAGCGACAGATCCTACGCATATGTATCTCAACCTTCTCACCCCATTATTTCAACCTGATACCGCTTTACTCATCGTCTGTTTGTTTGTGATTATTTCACAGCTTAAAATTAACGTCACCAACGCATACGCAGGCTCCATTGCCTGGTCTAACTTTTTTTCGCGTGTCACTCACCATCACCCTGGTCGAGTTGTGTGGCTTATCTTTAACGTAACTATCGCATTAATCCTTATGGAGATGGGGCTCTATTACGCGTTTGAATATATTCTGACAAACTATTCTATCCTCGTACTGGGATGGCTTGGTTCACTAGTCGCAGACCTAACTATTAATTACTGGCTTGGCTTGCGACCGAAAAAAATATCATTTATGCGCAGTCGACTCTATGACATCAACCCCGTTGGCTGTCTTTCCATGTTGATTGCATCAACTGCTGGCTTACTCATTCAGTCAGGTTTAATGGAGGAGAACTACACAACCCTTGCACCTTTTATTGCATTAGCGTTACCTTTTTTTACCGTGCCATTCATCTCCTGGCTCACTAAAGGTAAATATTACGAAGTCCCTCATGAACCGCTGGCGAACGAACACAATTGCTGCCTGTGCGAACAAACTTTTGAAGCTCAGGATATGCATCACTGCCCTTTTTATTCAGCGCCTATTTGTTCTCTGTGCTGCTCATTAAACGCTATCTGCGACGACAAATGCAAACCAGGGGCTTCACTAAGCAATCAATGGCAGGCACTGATCAACCATCTATTGCCTAAGTCATTTAATCAATTTAGCTATCCAAATCTTTGGCAGTTTCTAGGACTTTTTGGATTTGTCGGCGCGTTATTTTACTTTCTTTTTCAACTGGTATTGATAAGTCATTCGGGGGTTAATAAGGATGTTAATACCCTGTTCCATCAACTCTATATTTTGTTGATGTTGGTGAGCGGTGTTTTTATCTGGCTTTACGTCTTAGCGACTGAGAGCAGGCGTGGGGCGTTAAAAGCCTCTTCAAGACAAGCTGAAAAATTAACCGAAGAAATTGAAGCGCACAAAGCAACTGAACGTCTCCTAGCAGATGAGAAAATGCGAGCAGAAGAAGCCAATATGGCAAAAACGCGTTACTTAGGTGGTGTCAGTCATGAATTGCGCACACCTTTAAACACGCTCTATGGCTATGCGCAATTAATGGAGGCTGACCATCAATTGCCAAGCAGTTTCCTGCCTAAAGTGGAAGCTATCAGTAAAAACACAGAACATATCGTCAGTATCATTGAAGGCTTACTGGAAATTTCACGCATTGAAGCCAAACAAGCCGATATCATTCAAAAAAACCGGTTCGCACTCAGACCCTTCTTAACCAGCCTGATGGATATTTTTCAGCCCAAAGCAATCGCAAAAGACCTGACATTTACTACAGATTTTACAGGCACCTTGCCAGATATTGTGGAAACAGATGAAAAACGCTTCAAACAGATTTTGACAAACTTACTTTCAAATGCCATCAAGTACACGCCTACAGGCTCAGTTACCTTTGGATTGTGCTATAGAAATCAGGTAGCACATTTTTATGTAGCTGACACAGGCATTGGCATCGAAGAAAAAGATCAAGAGAAAATTTTTGAATCGTTCAAAAGGCTCAATACACTGAAGTCACCGGGTACCGGCTTAGGCCTATCAATCTCTCGTTTACTGGCTGAGTTACTCGGCGGTGACATCCGCCTTGAAAGCAAACCTCATCAAGGGACAACCTTTTATTTTTCACTGTTTTTACCTGCAGCAGTGCAAGCAGAGCCTCAGCCGCGTGAAAAAATCAGCCCTCAATCAACTCATGCACAAAAAAAAATGCTACTAGTTGATGATGAAGTGGATCACCTCTTTGTACTCTCTGCATTTTTAAGCCCTCTGGGATTTCATATCGATATGGCAGAAGACTCAGAAGCTGCAAACAAAAAAATTGAACACACATACTATGATGCCTGTATTCTTGATATACGATTACCCGATAAGGACGGCTGGTCAGTTGCAAAGTCCATAAAAATGAAGCACCCGAAATCCCAAATAATCATGCTCTCTGGTGATGCAATTGAACATCATAAAGAAGCACTCTCCATGCAATTACATGATGCCTACCTCACCAAACCGGTTAATTTCGATCAGTTATTGATAACGCTTAACCAATTGTTTGGGAAAACAAAGTCACCAAACATACGGAAAAAAGATAACACCTCTTTGCCAGAATCTAACAACTTGATGAATGATCTGATGCATGCAGCAAGCATTGGACATGCACAGAAAATCGATGATTTACTCGCCTCATCTAATGAGTATCTCAATGACGATATATTCAATGAAGTAAAACAACGAAGAAAAGCAATGGACTTTCAAGGAATCATTGCGTTGCTTAACCGGAGTAATGCCTGATGAATAGAACTACCGTGCTTGTCATTGATGACTCACCTGAAGCACTTGAAATGCTCAATACCGCGCTCTCATCTAATGGTATGACTGTGTTGCTGGCTTTAAGTGCAGCACAAGCCTTCAGCATAACCGAAGCAATAACTCCTGATGTATTTGTCGTGGATGCACAGATGCCGGTAATGGATGGATTCGATTGCTGTAAACTTCTTCGACAACGCTTTCCTCTCACACCCATTCTATTCATGACTGGCTTAACGGACAGTGAAAGCCTCAAAAAAGCCTTTGATAAAGGCGCCAACGACTATTTGGTCAAACCTGTAAAACCCCAGGAATTGATTACGCGTATCA
>CAKMZU010000041.1:0-1385 GCA_929200485.1 uncultured Gammaproteobacteria bacterium
GCCATCGGCTGCTTCGATTTCATTGGTGGCGTTATCATCAATAGGTGTGATTTCAGGTATGACATCAGCGGCGTCTAGATAGCCCATCAAAATGTCTTCTAAGCGAACTTCCTCAGTTTCGACCTGGTGGTATAGATTGATGACTTTGTCGACCGTGTTCGGGTAGGAGGCAGTCGCATGAAGTAAATCGCGCGTGCCTTCTTCGATTCGTTTGGCGATGACAATCTCGCCTTCGCGGGTCAATAATTCAACGGTACCCATTTCGCGCATATACATACGAACAGGGTCTGTTGTGCGTCCTAGGTCGGATTCAACAGCGGCCAGAGCAGCAGCTGCTTCGGCGGCAGCAATGTCATCTGTTGCCGAATCACCTTCTTCCATCAGAACCTGGTCGGCATCAGGTGCAGTTTCAAAGACCTGGATTCCCATGTCGTTGATCATTTGGATAATATCTTCTAGCTGATCAGGCTCTGAAATATCTTCAGGCAAGTGATCATTCACTTCGGCGTAGGTCAAATATCCTTGTTCTTTACCGCGTGCGATAAGATCTTTGATTCTAGATTGTTGTTGCACTTTTTCCGACATGTGTTTCTACTTTTATGTTTTAAATATAAAAATTTAGCCTCAGCATTCTAACATAAACCTCACCCCTCGATCTATTTGTGATCAAGGAGATATTCACAATTCACTCTTTTTTTGCAGCAGGTCAACCTTGGGTTGAGGTCGGCTGCCTCTAAGTGTGAGCTAGTCGATATTTATCGCCCGCTCTTCCTTCAAGTGTTGTTTTCAACCGTGGTCAATTACCGAATATTTTAAAGCAATATAACTTTATCGAAGAAGAGGCCTTTGTTTCTCTAGAGGGGCCTTCGTTCTTGATCTAGCTTGTCGCTCGGCATTTGTTCAGTCAAACACTAAATCTATTTATCCGACGCTCGGTTAAATAGGTCGAGGAATTTTTTTTTCTGTTCAGAACTCATATCATTGAGCGTAATATTTCGATTTAGTTTCGTAGATTCAATAAAAGACTTGACATTTATTCGGTTATTTTGTTTGTAAATGTGGGTGATGTGGTCTTTGTACTCTTTAAGTGATTGATTTTTATCAACTTCTGGGGTTTTTAGCATTAAGGCCTTTTCAATTATATTTTTTTCATTTGCCATGCCTTGCCCGATAAGGGTGGCTGTTGAAATATCTGGTTGTTGAGCGATTTGTGCAATAAGTTCTTTTAGGAGTGACAGTGCTTTGTCGGTACTCTCTAAATCCTGCAAATCTTGAGCTTCATGGGCGAAT
This sequence comes from uncultured Gammaproteobacteria bacterium, assembly GCA_929200485.1. Taxonomy (GTDB): domain Bacteria; phylum Pseudomonadota; class Gammaproteobacteria; order Pseudomonadales; family DT-91; genus CAKMZU01. The sequence continues at coordinate 1,291 of CAKMZU010000041.1, forward strand.
TCAGGGCTAAATAGCAAAAGTTTAACGGCTGTTAATGCTGTGGGGTCAAGGTTGGGCAAGCCTTCTGGGTGTGGGGCGGGTTCTAGCTCTTGGAC
>CAKMZU010000041.1:1395-15772 GCA_929200485.1 uncultured Gammaproteobacteria bacterium
TTGGTGGGTTGGCGATATTCGGTGTTTTTGGTTGGCTGGTTTTAAGCTCTTGTATGGTATCGATGCTTAGGCCGGTTTTTAGGCTCAGCTCTTGCAGCATCAGGGTTTGGTAGCTGCCTTTGGGTAGTTGATAAATCGATTGTGTAGCATCGTTGACAAGTTTTGCTCTGTCATCCGGGGTGCTTAAATCCAGTGAGCCGCTGAGCTTTTCAAAGAGGTATTCGGATAATCTTAAGCTCTTCTCTACCTGATTTAAAAATGCCGCTTTACCATTAGTCTGAACCAGGCTGTCTGGGTCTTCGCCTTCTGGTAAGAACAAAAAGCGAGCTTGTCGGCCATCTTCCATTTGAGGTAGTACGGTTTCAAAAGCCCGGTTTGCCGCTTTTCGGCCGGCTTCATCGCCATCAAAACAAAAAACCACCGTTGGGCAAATGCGAAAGATTTTCTGTAGGTGTTTGCCTGAGATTGATGTGCCCAAGGTGGCAACGGCATTGCAAATGCCATGTTCGGCAAGGGCTACAACATCCATATAGCCTTCAACAACAATAAGTTGGTCAATATGTCGGTTAGCCTGCTTTGCTTCGTATAGCCCGTAAAGCTCATTTTGTTTGTGGAAAACGGGGGTTTCTGGTGAGTTGAGATATTTTGGCTTGCTGTCGTCGAAGACTCTGCCTCCGAAGCCAATGGTACGGCCTCGACTGTCGCGAATAGGGAACATTAAACGGTAACGAAAGCGGTCGTAAACACTTTGTTTTTCTTGGTTTTCTATCAGCATGCCTGTTTCAATCAGGCCTTTTAGTCGCTCGTTGCTGGTTGCCAGTTTGTTTTGCAGGTTGTTCCAACCTTCGGGAGCGAAGCCGATACCAAAGGCTTTGCAGGTTTCTCCGCGCAAGCCGCGCCCTTTGAGGTAATTAACGGCGATTTGTTTATCTTGGTGTGTTTTCAGTTGCTCTTCATAAAATGCTTGAGAGGATAGAAGAAGGTCGTAAAGCGATGTTTTTTTTGGTTGATTGCGCTGTTCGTTTGATTGCTCGTGTGGGACTTGAATGCCGTGCATTTGCGCTAGAGCTTCAATAGCTTCAGGGAAGCTTCTTTTTTCATAATCCATCAAAAAACTGAGTGCATTGCCGCCTGCACCACAACCAAAGCAGTGATAAAATTGCTTGTTTGGATTGATGCTAAATGATGGCGTTTTTTCATTGTGGAATGGACAGCATGCCATGTAATTGCTGCCACTTTTTTTAAGTTTAACGTAACCGCTGATGAGATCGACTAGCTCTGTACGGTCAATCAGGTCGTCAATAAACGATTGAGGGATGCGTTTGTTCATGGGCTGGCAGTATAGCAGAAAAAGGTTTTAGCTGAGTGCGTTTGCGTTTTATCATCTTATTATAAATAAAGCAGGCACAAAAAAATAAGCCTTTGACAACAAAGGCTTATTTAAAAATGGGGTATCAGGTCGCTAAGCTTTAGGAATCAAACTTAGCTTGTTCTTAGTAAAGGCGCTTTAAGCGACGAGTTTCGCGGGAAACTTTCTTTAAGTGACGCTTAACTGCAGCAGCAGCTTTGCGTTTACGAACCGCAGTTGGCTTTTCATAAAACTCACGACGACGAACTTCTGCTAAAATACCTGCTTTTTCGCAAGAGCGCTTGAAGCGTCGTAGAGCAATGTCAAAGGGTTCGCTATCTTTTAATTTAACAATTGGCATTCAGTTAACCTATTTTTTCTCAGCCAGTATTTTTTAGCCAGACCAGTATTCTCTTAGGGCTTAGCTTAATGGACTATCACTTGGGCGCGCAATTTTAATCCCTTTGTGTCTAATTGGCAAGGGGTTTTCGTCATTGGCGTTAAGATTCATAGCATAGATGCACTTTAGGAATACTGCTATACTGCCGCCGTTTTTTTAGCAGTTTGAGAAAGCGGATTGTGAGTGAAAGGATACTTGGGATAGAAACCTCCTGTGATGAAACAGGTGTGGCCATTTACGATAGTGAGCGTGGCCTGTTGGCAGAAAGATTATTCAGTCAAATAGCGCTTCATAAAGTGTATGGTGGTGTTATACCGGAGCTTGCATCTAGAGACCATGTGGCGAAATTATTGCCATTAATTGATGAGGTTTTAAACGATGCAAATTTGCGCCTCTCCGATCTGACAGCGATCAGTTTTACCGAAGGGCCTGGCTTAGTCGGTGCGCTGATGGTGGGAGCTGCTACAGCGAAAAGCTTAGGTCTTGCGCTCAACATTCCGGTGATGGGTATTCATCATATGGAAGGGCATTTGCTGGCTCCTTTGCTTGAAGATAATCCTCCCAACTTTCCCTTTGTCGCACTTCTTGTGTCAGGCGGGCATACCCAATTGATCTTGGCCAAGGCGTTGGGTGAATATGAGTTGCTGGGAGATACTTTGGATGATGCTGCTGGCGAAGCTTTCGATAAAACAGCCAAAATTTTATCCCTGCCTTACCCTGGAGGGCCTGAAATTGCCAAGCTTGCGCAATCAGGTAACCCTGATCGCTTTGTATTTCCTCTGCCAATGATAAATCGTCCAGGCTGTGATTTTAGCTTTAGCGGTTTAAAAACCTTTACAGCAACCCTGGTAAATTCATTTGAGAAATTAACGGAGCAGGATAGGGCTGATGTCGCAGCTGGGTTCGAGATGGCGGTGGCAAAGACATTGAGTAAAAAGTGTGAGCGCGCATTAAAGCAAACGGGCTGTTCGCAGTTGGTGATTGCTGGTGGGGTTAGTGCCAATCTTAGATTGCGTGACGTATTATCAGTGATGGTTGATAAACAACAAGCGTCCCTGTTTTACGCACGTCCTTCACTGTGCACAGATAATGGCGCAATGATTGCTTTTGCAGGTTTTTTACGCCGTAAAATAATGTCTGAAAAACCGCCATTGGCAATACAGGTGAAGCCTAGATGGCCTATGAATCTTTTAAGTAATCAAACGTAAACAGATTCTATTGTTTTATAGAGAAAAGAATGAAAAATAGCGATAGTATTTTTATTCAGCGACTTGAAGTAGCGGCCTATGTTGGTGTCTATGATCATGAAAAAGAAGCGTGCCAACCCGTTTATTTTGATTTGGAGTTAGGTGTTGATTTAAGCGCAGCGGCGTTATCAAATGATCTGAATGATACAGTAGATTATGCAGCAGTTAGTGATACGGTCATAATGACTGCGCAAGCAAAACATTATGAGCTAATTGAGCATTTGGCTGACCATTGCTTTAAAGTATTGTTCGATCAATTTCCCCTCGACTGGATTTCAATAAAGATTTCTAAGCCTGATGCGATAAAAGCCGCTGAAGTCACAGGCATTAAGATGATGAGAAGCCGGCCATGATGCATCAGGTATTCTTGGGGATTGGAAGCAATAATGAAAAAGAGGCAAATATTGTCAGATGCCTTGAGCTTCTCAGGGATGTTTTTGATCGGGTGAAATTTTCACCTATCTATGAAAGTCAATCTGTGGGTATCAAGGCGGAAAATTTTTACAACCTGGTTGCTCATGTAGCCACGAGCTGGTCGTTAGAAAAGTGTGTTTCGTTTATTCAAGCCACAGAGCAAGACTATGGCAGAAATCGATTGCCTGAGAGTAAACATATTATTCCTCTAGATATTGATATCCTGCTTTTTGACGACTATGTTGGGAATTTTAATCATTTGCAGCTTCCAAGACCTGAAATTTTAGTCAATGCCTTCGTTTTAAAGCCTTTGGCTGATCTTGCAGGGGACTTTATTCATCCGCTAACGAACAAAAGTATTCAAACTTTGTGGAACACCTATCCGGCACAGAAGCAAAAGTTATGGCAAGTGTCGTTGGAAGCGACTACGGCTACTTGCTCGGCTTAATCATTAGTTCTGTTGTGTTCTTTCTCTTGTTGGTTAATTTTTCTAACCGTTTCTATAAAAGCTTTGTAGGGTTTTATTGTTAAATTATCATTGATCACAGGCGTAAAATGGTTGCCCTTTTCTATAGGGTGTAAGTTGATCTCAATGAAAGGATTGTGGTTTCCTGACGCCAGCAGAGCTTCTGCATTTTTAAAGCTGACCATTCGATCTTTAGTGCCATGAATAATGTGAATTGACATTGGGTGTTTGGTTGACGCAATCACTTTTCGAGTATTTAATGTGTCAGCATCGACTATTTTCTTGATGACTGGGGCAAGGAAGCGGGGCGCTGTTTCTCTGGAGATCTCTTGGGCTGAAGTGAATGGGCTTATCAGGCAAACTGCTTCGGTTTGATGCTGCTGTGACATTTTGGCAGCAATGCTGCTCCCAAAAGACCATCCCATAGGTATCACATTTTTATACCCTTCTGTTTTAAGTTTCTTAATGAAAGTATCGGCACTGTTGATGGCGTTATCGAAACTAGCCTTGCCTTCGCTGTTGCCAAACCCCGGGAAATTCATTGTAAAAATGATTGTTTGGCTTTCGTCTGATAATTTTTGCAATTGGGGTGTGAAAATCATGCTGTCCATGGCATTTCCACCAAAGAATACGATCGCTGTTTTCTTACAGGCGGGGTTTGTTTTTGGGTGATAAGAACCAAACTCAATGCTGCATTTGTTATTTGTCGTGTCGATAAAATCGAAGGTGTTAATATTGCCAATGGTATTTTGTGTGTTTGCAGCTCGTTTAGGTGTGCCGGGTAAGAATATTTTCTGATGTATTTGAGTTAAGCTGCTTCCCTTTTCAATTTCGACTTGATGTTCGTGGGCTATTTTATTGATAGATTTTAGATAGACTTGATAAGCTGCGAAAGCCAAGGTTACTGTAGCAGTTATCCCGGCAGCAGCATATGATGCGAGTTTTTTTTTGCCTGGCGCAGTTTGAGCTGTGTAAGGTAGGTTGAATATCAGGCTAAAAATAACAAGTGATTGAACGGTCTTTATCATAGATTAAATGTATGGGTAGTTTAACTTAAGGTATCTGATTGAAAATTCGAAGAGCCTGCACCTTTGTTGGTCTACGTTAATCAACAAGATGCATCATGCATATATCTATTTAATGACCACGCCAAAAGTAAATTTTAGCCAAGATCCAGATATTGGCAGGTTTGGGTATGCTGCCAACCCGCCCTTAAGTTAGTAACAAAAAATCTATAAAAGTTCTTCGATGGTTGAAATGGCAGCAGTGGGGTTATCTTTGGGCGCGATACGCTTGACTACTTTTCCCTCACGAGAAACGACAAATTTGGTAAAATTCCATTTGACGCTTTCAGATCCTAAAAGTCCAGGAGCTTCTGCTTTAAGCAATTTAAATAGCGGATCGGCATTGTCGCCATTGACATCAATTTTGGCAAACATAGGGAATGTTACACCGTAATTGGTCTGGCAAAAGTCGAGGATTTCTTCATTGCCTTTAGGGTCTTGGCTGGCAAATTGATTGCAGGGAAAGCCTAAAACTTCAAAACCTTTATCTTTATAGCTTTTATATATTTCTTCGAGCTCTTTGAATTGAGGTGTTAACCCACATTTGCTGGCGGTATTCACGATAAGCAGCACTTTCCCTTCGTAGTCTCTAAGAGGTACCTGCTCACCTTGCATGGATAAAACAGTGAGATCGTAGATGGATTGTGTCATAGTTGACTCTCCCTTGCGCAATAGATAGATTTCTGTATTATGCCCTGTTTTTTGTGGCGTGCTCAATTAAATTTGTGTTCTCGGACAGCCGCTTTAGGGTATTTCAATAATACGTCATTGATTCTGTTTTAGATGAAAATCATTTTAGATTTTCAAGAACTGGCTTGGCACAAAAAATTATCTCTACTAAGAATTCCTGTTATGGAGTCAATATGAGTCTGGCAAATACAGTTTTAGCCACGAATGATGATCTGCCGATCAAAACGGATAAACCTGTGCATAGTGGGAAAGTTCGCTCGGTCTATTGGTTAAGTGCCGAAAAAAGCCGTGAACTCATTGAAAAAAATAGCTATGACGTAGCGATTGATTCACCGTTGGCAGTGATGGTGATAAGCGACAGAATTTCTGCTTTCGATTGTATCTGGCATGCGGAGGGTGGTTTAAATGGTGTTCCGGGTAAAGGTGCATCGTTGAATGCGGTATCCAATCATTGGTTTAGATTGTTCAAAGAAAAAGGGTTGGCAGATAACCATATTCTGGATACTCCTCATCCTCTGGTTTGGATAGTACAAAAAGCACGGCCTGTAATGATTGAGGCGATTGCCAGACAATATATTACAGGTTCAATGTGGCGTTCTTACAGCAAAGGTGAGCGAAGCTTTTGTGGTTTGACGGTACCTGAAGGCCTAAAAAAGGATCAAAAACTTGATGAGCTGTTAATTACGCCTTCAACAAAAGGCATTTTAGACGGCATCCCCGGGGTACCTGCTGTTGATGATGTGAATATCTCCAAACAGGATATTCTGAATAACTTTGAAGCCTTTAAATTTAGTTCTGTGACTGATGTTGAGCAGTATGAGAAATTATTAAAAGAAGGGTTTGCAGTTATTTCAGAAGCGCTTGCGAAAGTTGATCAGCATTTTGTAGATACGAAATTCGAATTTGGTTATGTCTTGGACAGTAAAGGTCAGGAAAAACTGATTTATATGGATGAAGTCGGTACACCGGATTCTTCTCGTATCTGGGATGGCGAGGCCTATCGAAATGGTCAGATCATTGAGAACTCTAAAGAAGGATTCAGGCAGGCGCTATTAAATTATTTCCCTGATCCAGACATTCTGCTGAATAAAGCCAGAATGCCTGAGCGTATTTCACTGGCTAAAGATAATGCGTTGCCTTTGGATATGTTGATGGATGTTTCTAAAACTTATCAGGGCATTGCTGAAAAAATTATTGGTGAATCTCTAATCGTTTCCGATGATCCGAGAAAAGAAATTTTGGATCTGTTAAGCAGTAAATATGGATTAATAAAATAACTTAAAATCAGGAGGCCGTCCGAGAACAGTCTGTTCGGCCTAAATTCCAGATAAGCGGCTAAGTTCTTTGCCAAATGCCTTTAAATAGACTGGCTATTCGCAGGAATTCCCTCAAAAATTAGGCTCTTGTGAATTTTAAGTGGGTAAATATGCTTATGTTTTGCGGACTATTTGAACCTTATCTATACATTAACAGGTACTGGTTTTGTAGGGTTTGTCTACCTTCCGCCTATCACTATTACTAATATCGTCCCATTTTTTTTCAAAAGAACCAAAATTTATCTCAGTTCCATAAAGTTGATTCTGGTCCAATTCTTGGACGACCGCCAGACATTGCCTGCTTCTTTTTGTTGGGGCGATGGCGGGGTGGTAGTCTCTTTTACTGGGCTTGGGGCGATTAGGATAGAAGGATCTATTAGGGAGTTTAGGCCGTTAATCTCATCTATGAGGGAGAGCTGGAGGGCTTGTGGATTTAATTCTTCATAAGGGGGATATCCTGTATTGTAGTCTACTGGTATAGTAGAGCCCCCTTCTTTAACCATAGCTTCTGGGGAACTATTCAGTGAGCCTTGATTCCCTTCGGGGTGATATTCTGTAATGGAATCTGTTTTAGGGGGTTCTTGCTCAGAGAAATACATACGCCAAACTTTATTTCTCATAACTATTTCATGCAAATATTCCGTTTCATCAGTAAAATCGGAGTGGTTCAAATCTATCCAGTACCCATACCTTACGTTAATTTTTCCAAACAGCCCTGACCCGTAAAAATTTCGGAGATGACGCGCTAGTCCCGCGTAACCCTCTTTATTGTTAAGACCTCTATCTCCCCCCCATTTCTTGGCTACTTTTTCAGGTTCGTTAAATTTAAAATAAAGTCTGCTAGAACTAGGCTCGGTAGGAAAAACTTTAATATTTTCTTTATCATTAGCAATCAAAGACAAAATAAAGTTAATAAACTTGCGTTCTGCTTTGCAGTTTACAGTCATCAAATTAATGATAATTAAGAGAGCCAAAGTAATTTTTACAAACATGCCAAACACCTTAAATTCATGGTTGGATATGCCTGCATGCAATAAAGTTTAATAATTAATAGAAATACCTAGTGAATAGACCCTTCCGTATCCCACAACATATTGTTCTGTAGGCGTTGGATTCTGCATGGTTGCTATCGTACTTTCAGCGGTTAATGCATAGGCTTTATCGGTTATGTTTTCAATCGCTGCACGCAGGCTGAGATTTTTTAACACTTGATGCTGCCAGTATAGATCGATTAACTCGTGACCGGGGTAGCTCATGGTATTTGCGTTATTCAAATAATATTTGCCTTGATGAGTGATTTTTAAACCTGCTGACGCTTTTTCAGAGTAACGCCAGGTACCATCAATAAAGCCTTGTGTCCTTGGAATTAACATGACTTGATTGTCAATTTCATCACCCGCTAAGCTGCCTTCTTTCACTCTGTATTGTGTATCGGTAATGCTGGCGCCTATTGAAAGTTCAAGTGTTTGGGTGATGTGCCAATCAATCAAAGCATCTATGCCTGTGGATGTAATGCTCTGGTTGTAATGCTTGATCCCTTCAAAGTCAGACAGGATTAAGTGGTTCACTCGTCTGTAATACATTAGTGCATGGTAGTGAATGCCATTAATGTTGCCTGTTAAGACGGCTTCAACCGCATTGGTTTGTTCGGGTTTTATAGATTTAATGGATTGCTTTTTTTGTAATCGATATAAATCAAGGCTGTTTAACTGGCGGTTACGGTGATAAAGGTTCAGTAAGAATCTGTGTTTATCATGCCATTGCCATTGAGCGCCAATTTTTGGCGTCCAGGTGAAGTAATTCAAGTTATCTTGGTCGGGGCGAAAATAAAAGCAGTCTTCGTCATTGCCTTGGCATGCAGAGCCGTCACCAAGGTTGTTACTATAAAAATAGTGACTCTTATCAATCCCTATATCTTGGTAGGTTGACCATTGCTCATTATAAAATTGTTCGGCTAACAATCCCCAATGAAAGAGAAGGGTTTGTGTGCTGAAATCGTAATGTCGACCAGCAGGATAATCATTTGAAAATTCTGTCTTTTGGTGTTCGCTGTATTGACCATAGGTGTAGTCAAAATGAAAGCGAGTGGTTAAGTCAACATTCTTTGCATAGGTACGGTTATAACTGCTTTGGATGCCAAAAGATGCGGCATGACTTTTTTCCAGTGGCAAGCCAGGCGTCTGGTCTAATAACGCCTCGGTTTGATTAAAGCGAAGATAGGGGGTTAACTTTAATAGTTTATCAGTATCAAACTGATGATTAATATCGGCTAGGTACATTATCTGATGGGCGTTGTTTTTTGCCTTTTTGATAGGGTTAAGTTTGCGGTTGCTTTTATTTTTATATGCGTCTGTGCCCTGTATATAACTTATATCATTTTGATCAATGATATTTACGAAAAAAAAATGGTTACTGGCAAAACTTTCCTTATCTTGTTTGGCTTTAAGTGCAAAGTTGAAAAGATTTCGATTGGCATGTTGTTTGTAGCCATCATCGTGCAAAAAGCGAGACATGACAGAAACATTCTTGTTGTTGTGGTTTAATCGCAGTTGATTAACAGTGGTAGATTGCGAATCGAGGGCAATTTGCTGATCTGAATCAAAGTTAAGTTTTTCAAATGGCGTGTTTAGCCAAGGCGACCACTGAAAAAATCGCTGTTCGTCAGCTGTTTGTTGAGTGAGTGGGAAGGTCGCAGATTTAAGCGGATTGTCTTCTCGATAAAAGGTTTCAGGTTGAAGGCTGATGCCGCCTACTTGCCTCAACTCATATCGATTATCCTGCGTTTTCGTGGTCAGTGGTGGAATCCATTCTGGTGTACTCATCGCATTCAACGGTAATAGTAAACTGGGCAATATTAAAACAAAAAATAACCGTCCTGCCGGTAAGCGCATGTTCAATCCAAGATTATTGTCATATAGCGGTTTAGTTTAGTGGGAGGCATAAATGGATTCAATCATTTATAAGAAAACATAAGCGGCAAAACCGCACCAGGATAAGGCTAATAAAAACCAGGGGAGTAAGTGGCGTCTAGATGCCGAATGAGAATGTTGGGATGCTCCCTGATTTAAGGCATCGGACTTTTCGAGAAAAGCCTGTTCGCGTTTGTCCGCGTTGGCTAAGGCCTTTTTTAGTTTTTTGTCCTGTTCACGAACTTTCGATTTATGTTGCTTTTTGTATTCGGCAATACCTTCATCAATACCTTCGCGAATAGCGCGTTTAACCCATTTTTGCTCTTGTATTGAAAGCTCATTGGCTGCTGATTTTCGTGCTTTTCTATCACCCAAGGGATAACTCCATCAAAAAGGTTTTGTTGATGTAAGACAACGATTATTTTAAAAGATCCAAAAGAAAAGGGCGCAAGCAGCACCCTTAATAAACTCGTAAGAAAAAGTTACTTGGTGACAATAACTGAAGAGCCATGGCCGAATAAGCCTTGGTTTGCAGTGATGCCAACTTTAGCCCCTTCGACTTGACGACCTTTAGCATCACCTCTCAACTGCCAAGTCAGTTCACAAACCTGAGCGATGGCTTGAGCGGGAACCGCTTCACCAAAACAGGCCAAACCACCTGAAGGGTTAACCGGGATACTACCACCAAGGCTAGTCTCGCCATTGCGAACCAGAAAAGATGCCGCACCTCGCTCACAAAGGTGAAGGTCTTCGTACCAATCCATCTCAAGGGCTGTGGACAAGTCGTAGACTTCTGCAACATCAATATCTTTTGGATCAAGGCCAGCTTCTTCATAGGCTTTTTTCGGTAACTGCGCCCGGAAGCGAACGGCCTCATTTGATATAGCAGAGTCGGTTGCAATATCAGGCATTTCAAGAACTTCGTTGGCAAAAGTTGGTGTGACCGTAGAAATAGCGGCAACTTTAACGGCGTCCGCCTTACCTATGCGTTTAGCAAAATCTTCAGAACAGACGATTAATGCAGCACCACCATCACTGGTGGCACAAATGTCCATCAATCTTAGTGGATTGGCGACCATGGCAGAATTTTGTACATCTTCAGCTGTGAAGGCTTTTTTATAGCGGGCGTTAGGGTTTTCAAGACCGTGTTTTGCGTTTTTAACTTTTACTGCGGCAAAATCTTCAAGGGTATCACCGTAAAGATCCATACGTCGGCGTGCATATAATGCGAAATAGGTTGGGTTAGTAATGCCTATGTGGAATCTTACCCAATCAGGATCATCTGGACGGTAACCTTTAGCCGGTGCTAAAAATCCTTTTGGTGTCGTATCAGCACCAATAACCAACGCACATTCTGCTTCGCCAGCAAGAATTTTAGCACGTGCTGCGGCCAGAGCTTGGGAGCCTGATGCACAAGCGGCGTAGGATGTATTGACTTCGGCACCTTGCCAGCCTAATGCTTGAGCAAATGTAGCGCCTGCAACATATCCTGGGTAACCACATCGCATAGTGGCGGCACCTGAAATGAAATCAACATCTGTCCACTTAATACCTGCATCGTTAATGGCATCTCGAGCTGCTTTTAAACCGTAAGTAACAAAGTTGTTGCCCCACTTCCCCCAAGGGTGCATGCCTGCACCAATAATCGCTATTTTATCTGACATCTTATCTACTCCGAGGCTGACTTGGCTGGCTGCCACTTCCAGATGGTTTTTTCTGTTTCATCATCTTCATACAGGGTGTCAAGCACTAACTCAACGGGCATGCCTACCTTAAGATCTGAGACTTGAACGCCTGAAATCGCCTGACCTAGAACGATCATTTTCTCGTGTTCCAGTTCTACAGCGGCAATGGTAAAAGGCTCGTAAGGGTCAGCGGCAACGTAAGGTTCAGGTGGTTGGTATTGGGCATCGGTATAGGACCAGATGGTTCCTGTTCGGCTCAATGGCACTTCTTCAAAGCTTTCACTTTGGCAATGAGGTGACTTACAAAATAGTGACTGTTTTGGAAAATAATAGGTGCCACATTCAGTACAGCGGCTGCCGATTAAGTGCGCCCCTTTGTCATCTTCCGCATACCAGCCTTCGATAGCAGGCAATTTCGACTTTTGTTGCATAGACGGATTTCCATCGACTAAAAACGCAACATTGTATTATTTTTAATGATTTTCCGCTACTTTAAGCGAAAGATAAGTAATTTGAGTTAAAGCGAAGTAAATTGGATTTTGGATTGAGCAATTAGCCCGCAGGCGTTGTCAAATGTTACACATTGGTGTCTCTAGGATGAAGGCAAGCAATAGTAATGACCGCAACAGAGTTTAGTGTGTGCTCTTACAATATCCATAAAGGTTATCGTAGGATGTCACGATCCGTGTTAACAGAGATAAAAACTGCGTTGACACAGCTGGATAGTGACTACTTATGCCTTCAGGAGATTAGGGGAAAGGATAATCATTCGCAACAAGATCTCTGTGATCAGGTAGATTTTATCTCTAAAGGCATTTGGCCATTTTACAGTTATGGTAAAAATGTAGATAAACGATTGACACATCACGGAAATGCGGTTTTAGGCAAATACCCGATTGAAAATATAGAGCACTTGGATATTTCAACTATCCTCTTATCTAAAAGGGGGGTGGTGGCTGTTCGATTGCCTGTCAATGTGGTATTGATTTGTGTGCATTTAGGGTTGTTTAGTAACGAGAGACGAAAGCAGTTAGTTTTGATCAAGCGCTGGATTGATGAGCATGTTGCACCGGATATGCCTATTATATTAGCTGGAGATTTCAATGATTATTCAAGGCGCTTAGACACTGAAATACATAGCGCAGGTTTTTCTGAAGTCTCTTCAATGATGACCCATAGGCGTTTTAAAACTTACCCAAGTCGACTGCCTTTGCTATCGTTGGATAGAATATATTTCAGACATCTTAATTGTCTTTTTTCAGAATGTTTGAAACAACATCCCTGGCCAGAGCTTTCTGATCACTGTGCGATTCGCGCAACTTTTTCTCTTAACTCATGAGGTATTAGACTATGTCAATTCAGTTACCACCACTTCCCTACCCAGAAGACGCTCTGGAACCGCATATTTCCAGAGAAACACTTCAGTACCATTATGGCAAACATCATAAAACCTATGTGGATAAGCTCAATGGCTTAATTCCCGGAACAGAGTTTGAGTCAATGGATCTGGAGGCGATTGTAAAGAAATCTACTGGAGGTATATTTAATAATGCAGCGCAAGTTTGGAATCATACGTTTTATTGGCACTGCTTAACGCCAAATAGCGCTGGGAAGCCAGGAGGGGAATTGTTAAAAGCGATTGAAGAGGCTTTTTCCAGTTTTGATAATTTTAAAGAAAAAATGACCGAGTCCGCAGTGAATAATTTTGGTTCGGGTTGGACCTGGTTAGTTAAAGGGCATTCGGGCTTGTTGTCAATTGTAAATACCAGTAATGCAGCAACGCCACTGACGGATGATGCCGTGGTTCCTCTTTTGACGGTTGATGTCTGGGAGCATGCTTATTATATTGACTACCGTAATGTGCGCCCTGATTACGTGAAAAACTTTTGGTCTTTGATAAACTGGGAGTTTGTAGAGAAAAACTTTCAGTCATAGTAATTCATTTTTCTGGTTTCTTATTGTCAATTCAAGCCTTGTTCTTTCAGCAGGGCTTTTTAACCGTCTTCTTAATCACCATAAATATATCTAAAGTTAGTCTGTTTATTCTAATTTGTTTCCATAAAATGCAAGGACATCTTAGCGATCCGCTTGATGTGGTGTATGGCAAGGGTAATTAGTTGGCGCTAATTTTACCTGTGCAGGCAGTTAAATTCTTTTAGGGTAAAGTTGGAGTAGGATTATGTCGGAAGAAAAATCAATAGAAAGTGGTAAGGATAAAGCAGCAGGACTTGTTAAGAGTGTTTGGTTAGCAGGCCTAGGTGCTTACGGTAAAACCTTGGATTCAGCTCAAGGGCAAATCGATACAATTAGCGGAAAAGTAAAGGAAGTTGAGACTAAAACAGGAAAAAACTTTACAACGTTTTTTGAGGAATTGGTCGTTAAAGGTAAGTCGTTAGAAGAAGAGTCTCAAGGTAAGCTTTCTGAAGCGAAAGAGAAGGCTTCAGTGAATTATGAAGAGCTGTTAACTCAATTAAAGAGCGGCGTTAAAAGTATTGGTAGCTTTCCTTTGGCTAAAATGACCAAGTCAGGTAGCTCTGAGCAGCTTAAAGATATATCAACTAAGTTAGATGAAATCCTTGAGCAGGTTAATAAGTCAGCTAAGCCTAAGGCAAAGCGTGCCGCTTCAGCACAAAAGGTGTCAGAGCCGGCTGAATAATCATCCTGCCTTTATTTCCTCTCTTTAAGATAAAATACCAGCACCTTTTTTAGGTGTTAGGTATTTTTATATTTATACTTCAAAGCTATGTTTCCGATGTCTAGGTATAGTCTTCTCTTGTGAAGGTTCTAGTACTTCGTTTCACAGCATTTGTCCTGTTCAGTGGCTCAGTAAAATGTTCA
>CAKMZU010000042.1:0-263 GCA_929200485.1 uncultured Gammaproteobacteria bacterium
CTTTAATGGATGCTTTATTTGAATCTATATCAGGCCTTACTACCACTGGTGCGACAGTCATTACCGATTTGGATAATCTCCCCAAGTCGCTTTTATATTACCGCCAACAACTTCAATGGTTAGGCGGTATCGGTATTATCGTTATCGCTGTTGCCATCTTACCGATGCTAGGCATTGGCGGTATGCAGTTATATCGAACAGAAACACCGGGGCCCATAAAAGACTCCAAGTTAACCCCAAGAATCACAGAAACGGCTAAGTGG
>CAKMZU010000042.1:273-10475 GCA_929200485.1 uncultured Gammaproteobacteria bacterium
GTTTATCATCTATGCCTCGTTAACCGTTGTCTGCGCTTTAGCCTATTGGCTGGCAGGGATGACACCTTTTGATGCCATTGCACATAGTTTCTCAACGGTAGCCATTGGCGGGTTTTCTACTCACGATGCCAGTATGGGCTTTTTTCAAAACCCATTAATTTGGGGCATTGCCTGCTTTTTTATGTTTATTTCAGGATTAAACTTCGCCCTGCATTTTTTTACCTGGAAGCGTTTTGAGTTTAAGCATTATCTGTCTGATTCAGAAGCCAAATTTTATTTCTTTTATATCCTCATAGCCATCGGTATTACCCTTTGGGTACTTTATCAGGCCGATATGTTTGATGACCGGCCACATTTTTATATGGAGGCCATCTTTCAGGTTGTATCTTTGGCAACCACCACCGGATTTACCACGACAGATTTTAGCCTGTGGCCTAGTTTTCTACCTATCTTTTTAATTTATTTAAGTATTATTGGTTGCTGCGCTGGATCAACTGGGGGGGGTGTTAAGGTTATTCGCATTGTTTTAATGCTAAAAATGAGCGTTCGTGAATTACGCATGTTGATCCACCCGAATGCCATGATCCCCATAAAACTTAAAAAGAAACGTGTCGGCAATGATGTTATCTCTGCGGTCTGGAGTTTTATTGCTGTTTATTGTGCTACCTACATCGTTTTGTTACTTGTTCTCCAAGCCTCGGGGGTTGATTTTATCAGTGCGCATTCAGCAACGCTTTCCATGTTAAATAACCTAGGTCCAGGTTTGGGTAATGTTACTGCGCATTATTCTGAGCTCAATGATTTTGCTAAAGCCGTACTTTGCTTTGGTATGCTCTTAGGTAGATTGGAGATTTTTACCCTGCTGATTCTTTTTACACCAGGATTCTGGCAACGATAAACATACGATTCGTCAATCTAACCGCTTTTTGAACTTTTTCTCTTATCTAACCTGTTAACTCTATCTTGCGATAACGCCGTTATTGCGGCGGCCGCCGGAAAATTTCTCCTAATCTTTAGAGGCAACAAACGATGAAAATATTGTTTGGATTATTCATTTCTCCGCCATATAGCTTGCTATCTACGGGTGCAGATGGCGATTTATGCAACACCGACCCAACCTATTTGTGAGCTTAGGCACCATAGCTCAGAGGTCTGAATATCAATTGTTTTACATATTGCAACCTTAACTGCTACAGGAAGCAAATAATCCCCTTCATCATTTTATGGTGGACTCTTTCTTACACTCATCTTGAATGACCAACGGGATTGTCCCTGTATAGTTCATTTCGATAGTTTTTTCTACCTGAATAGAGGAACCTTGTACTATTCTATGCACAGTACTCCGAGCTTCTGAAAGTATGTCTTTTAAACGATTCTCCTTCTCATTCCTTCTCTTATCTAACTTTTCTTTTCGGTCACTTCTTCTTTGTCTCTTTATCTCTCGGTCTCGTGCTCGCTCGCCTTGAAACAAAGCTCTTCTTTGTTCAATATTTGATCGAATCGATGGGTAAACTCTCTCTCTTTCAGCCAATTCTCTTGCATATTGATCATGAGACATAGCACTTACAGTACTACCCTTCATATTACGAAATGGCCTAAACAATTCTGGGTTCCATCTTCTCATCTGATCCAAATCAACTGCAAACAAGCTTAAGGGATAATTATTCTCTTCAGTGTCATATCCATAGTCATTAGAATCATACGAGCTATCTGAATCATACGAGCTATCTGAATCATCAGAGGAATCACTTCCTTCTAGATTTTCTATCAATGATAGAGGTTTACTGCCATCAACTGGAAAATTTGATGTATCTTCTTTAAATTTTTTCAAAGAATGGATATCCGTTTTTCTAATATCTTCATAGTTAATAATTAAGCAACCTGGTTCTAGTTGATTACCAATTAACGCAAAATATATGCTTACAGGTGATAAACGGCCACGTTTTAAAATTTTCTGTGAAGTAAAGAAATGCCCGCTCTCATGAATGAAAGGTTTGGTTTCTAAATTGCTAACTTTAATTTCATCGCAAAAAAAAGGGTGGGTTGGTATTTTTGTAGGTATGTCTCCTCTATACGGATATTTTAACTCAGCATTGGATACATCTTCTATAACGGAATATTTTTTAGACAAAAAATACTTATGCGCTTTATTAACTAATCCTTGTTTATGAAAATCATTTTCTACCCAAGTTTTTAAAAATTCTAAATCGCCACAACCAATACAAGCCTCTTCATTTTCATTATTCACCATAGATTGGGCAGTAATTACATGAAAACTTATAAAAAATAGCACTGTATATATCTGCTTATATATTGAGCCTGAATAGACAAATATCATATTCAAAACTAATACCTCTTAGCATTTTCATAATTCAATATTAATCTAGAGAATCAATATTCATAAATGTTCCACGAATATTCATGAAAAATATACTTAGTAAATATAAAAAAATATATTTAAGCCGACTTTCGTCCAAACTTATAAAGTGAATTTAGTATTTTATAGCAAACAGTCTACTTTTCTCTAAATTCAGTAAAATCCAATTTAAATCAAAGCATTAACAATTTCATGTGATTCCACTCAAACACACAAAGGATCGTCATGATTTAAGTTAGGCAAATGGGTAGAAATTAATCATGGTGCCTCTTGAAAATTCCTGGCGAAAGTCGGTTAACGTCCACCAACCAACACGAAAGCATATATAGCGAGACGTTGCTGAAAACATAAAGTATTACAACAACCATTGCCTTCATTCAGCTAATGGTGATGAGAGGCCTGTTAAGTGAAAGCAGGACTATTATAGTACTGCCCAAAACGATGGAATGTTCGCTTGCGAACCTTTCATTGGATTCGTAGCCAACAAACGAAGCGCGTTACTAATGTATAAACAACTAACCGTGAAAATTCTCAAGTTTTAGTTTCCAGTTTTAGTTAACCTGAACACTCAGGTAAAGCCTATTCCCTAAAACAGGCCATCACTATACTCATACACGAACGATATATTATTTCCAGACCCAACTATTAACGCTTATAAATTGCCCGTTTGCCATGGCGGTTATATCTAAACCGCTTATAAATCCACTGATATTGTTCAGGTGCTATGGCAATTAACGATTCCACTGTTTTGTTCATCGCTCGTGCCGACACCTCCTCATCGTTTGAATAGATTCCTTCATCTGCGGGCCGGTAAACAATAGTAAATTCACCATTAGGCTCTCTTTTAGCAAAACAACCAATGGCTTGCGCCCCTGTTTTCTTTATCAGATTACTGACTAATGTCATTGTTGCTACTTCTTCACCGAAAAAATCAACATACACACAGCCATTGCGGCCATCTGGAACCTGGTCAGGTAAAATACCTATTGTCTTGACTCGCTTTAATGCCTTAAATAAAGCTAATACCCCTTTTTTATTGGTCGGAACTAAATGAGCGCCGCTTCCTTCCCGCGCTTTATGCAATTTATGATTGACTGTAGCGATACGACCCGGTTTAAAAAGGCTGGTTAAGTCATAGTCTTGTCCCACTTTAAGCCCTAAAAACTCCCAATTTCCCAGATGAGGTGATAAGAAAATAACACCTCTACCTTTAGATAAAGCGTCATCAACAAAATGCTGTCCATCAATATTGGTGACTTTTTTTAAACTTTTTTCACTACTTTTAACTAAAACATAAGGAAATTCGAAAAATGTTTTCAGCGTTTCTTTGATTGAATCCTTACCCAATTTTTTGCGCTCTGATTCACTCAAGCTTGGGTAACAAAGACGGATATTAATTTCTGTGATTCGTCGAAACTCGGTTTTCCCCAGCCACAATATTTGGGTGACAATGGGTACAACAAACCGATGCCAAATAGGCTGTGGAATAGCAGCCAATAGTGTAATAAGTCCACTTAGCAGAGCAGATTGTTCATTTTTTTTCATAAAATATCTTAAAAACGGGGCATTATTGCTGAAGTTCTGGCCGACAAAGGATATAATTTTTCGTTTTATTTGTCTCGACTGTTTTGTGTCTACAAACCGCATATTCATCAGACTCATTTGCAATTGTAATTTAAGGTGAAAAGGTGTCTTCTTCAACTGTCCTAACCTTTCAGGATCTTGTTCTTGCTCTCCAATCCTATTGGGCTGAGCAAGGCTGCGTTGTTCTCCAACCACTCGATATGGAAGTGGGCGCAGGAACATTCCACCCAGCTACCTTTCTTCGCGCTATTGGCCCTGAAACCTGGAATGCTGCCTATGTACAACCAAGCCGCAGACCCACCGATGGCCGCTATGGCGAGAACCCTAACCGTCTTCAGCATTACTATCAGTTTCAAGTCGTGATGAAGCCTTCACCAGATAATTTGCAGGAACTCTATTTAGACTCCTTAAAGCATTTAGGCATCGATCCTTTAGTCCATGATGTACGGTTTGTTGAGGATAATTGGGAATCACCCACGCTTGGTGCATGGGGATTGGGTTGGGAGGTTTGGCTAAATGGCATGGAAGTTACCCAGTTTACCTACTTCCAGCAAGTCGGCGGCCTTGAATGTTATCCTGTCACCGGAGAAATCACTTATGGGCTTGAACGTATTGCAATGTACTTGCAGGGCGTAAACAGCATATATGATCTTATCTGGGCTGAAGGCCCTGAAGGCAAAGTCACTTATGGCGATGTATTCCATCAAAATGAAGTTGAAATGTCAGCCTTCAATTTCCAACATGCGGATGTCGATTTTCTTTTTCAAAGCTTCGATCATTACGAAAAGAGCTGCCAATCATTAATTGAAAATAAACTGCCTTTACCTGCTTATGAGATGGTGATGAAAGCCTCTCACACCTTTAATTTACTCGATGCTAGAAAAGCTATTTCTGTCACTGAGCGGCAACGATTTATCCTACGTGTTAGAAATCTAGCCAAAGAAGTTGCCCATTGTTATTTCGATTCAAGACTCGCGCTCGGCTTCCCTTTAGCTGAAGCGTCCGTTAAAGAATATGTGTTGAATCAACTATCATCTGAGAAGAAAGCCTCATGAGCTATCCATTATTTGTTGAACTAGGCTGTGAAGAACTACCACCTATTGCCTTAAAAGACTTATCCAATGCTTTTGCTACAAGCTTTATTGATCAACTAACCGCTGCTAAATTTTCTATAGGCGAAAGCGATATTTTTGCAACTCCTCGTCGCATCGGCTTTATTATTCACAACGTTTCTGAATCTCAACCAGATCAGCGCATTGAAAAGCTAGGCCCTAATGTCGCCGCTGCGTTTGATGATGAAGGCAAGCCAAAACCTGCAGCTCTTGGGTTTGCAAAATCCTGTGGTGTTAGCATTGATCAAATTGAACGAGTAGACACCGATAAAGGTCAGCGTTTGGCTTACACGCTAAGTAAAAAAGGGCAGACGCTACAATCCTGCTTCCAAGCCTTCTTAGATGAAGCAATCAAATCGTTACCGATTCCAAAGCGTATGCGATGGGGCTCTTCTCGTGAAGAATTCGCACGGCCTACCCATTGGCTTTGCTGCCTCTACAATGATGAAGTCATCGAAGCTTCCGCAACCGGTATTGCTTCTGACAATATGACTCAGGGGCATCGTTTTCACGCACCTGAACGCTTTGCTGTTTCAACATCTGACTATGTAAGCGCTCTTGAACAACGTAAGGTTATACCTTCTTTCAGCAAACGCCGAGATATGATTAAAGAGGGTATTTTAACAACAGCCAAATCTATCAATGGCCATGCTCAAATTTCAGATAAGTTGCTTGATGAAGTCACAGCCCTTGTGGAGTGGCCTGTACCCTTATTAGGTAAATTCGAAGAAAGTTTCCTTGAAGTGCCAAAAGAAGCGTTGATTTCCAGCATGGAATCCCATCAAAAGTACTTTCATTTATTAGATTCATCAGGCAATCTAATGCCTTATTTCATCACTATTTCTAACATTAGCAGTACAAACTCAGATGTTATCATTGAAGGCAACGCACGTGTTATTCGTCCTCGCCTTGCGGATGCAGCTTTCTTTTTTTCAGAAGATAAAAAAACGCCGTTGGCTGATCGAGTTGATGATCTTAAATCCGTCACATTCCAGCATAAGCTAGGTTCCCTGTATGATAAGAGCCAACGAATTAAAACCCTTGCCATGTATATTGCCCAGTGCATTTCAGCAGACGTAACACTGGCAGGAAGAGCAGCAGAATTATGCAAAACGGATCTACTAACGGATATGGTAGGGGAGTTTCCTGACCTACAAGGCATTATGGGTAAATATTATGCAGCCTGTGCAAATGAACCTCAAGAAGTGGCTGATGCCCTATTTGAGCAGTACCTACCTAAGTCTTTCGACGATGAGAATTTACCGCGAACGTTAGTTGGTCAAAGCATAGCCATTGCAGATAGAGCAGATACGTTAGTTGGTATATTTTCCATTGGCGCTGAGCCAACAGGTAACAAAGACCCGTTTGGCTTAAGACGAGCAAGCCTCACTCTGCTAAAAATTATTCTCCACTTTAATTTACCCATTGATTTAAAAACACTCTTTACAAAAAGCGCTGAAACCTTGCCAATTGATCTTCAGCCATTCGAGATTAGTAAGGCTTTAGACTACACATTAGACCGCTTCAAGTCTGTCTATACGAACCAGGGCATTCGTACAGAAGTCTATTTGGCTGTAACAGATTCTGATCTAAGCTCCCCTTGTGACATAGACGCTAGAATTCTAGCATTAGATGCTTTTGATAAAACACAAGCTTGTGAGTCTTTAGCGAAAGCCAACAAGCGGGTTGTAAACCTCCTATCAAAAAATGCAGATGCTGTGGATAATTCTGTGGTTATTAACCCTGAACTGTTTCAGGAATCAGCAGAACAAGACTTATTTAAAGCAATTCAATCACTTGAAAACCCTTATAGTGACGCTGTCTCTAACGCTGATTACGCTGCAGCACTTAACCTGCTATCGAGCCTTAAAGAGCCTGTGGATAACTTTTTTGATCAAGTGATGATAATGGTTGATGATGCTGAATTAAAGGCTAATCGCCTGTGTATTTTGCATAAACTAAAAACACTATTTACTTCTATTGCTAATATCGCCTTACTATCAAAATCTTAGTTTCTTCCCCTTACCTTATAAAGAAAGGGGACGGCGCTTAATTTAAGCTTATTCAAATTATGCCTTAGCTCTTATTCTTGGCATAATTAGAATCATTACAAGAGGATGTTTAAGGGCTTTCTTATGGTTTATACATTACCAATGCTTTTTTTTCGCTCACTTGCTTGTTCTCTGCCCATTCTTATCATACGTTCGGTATTATTTTATTTCTTATATGCCTTCTTTACCTTTTTATTTGGGTTTCTACTTCTTCTTGTTAAGCCCTTTATATCCCAATCTCACAAAATCAAATTTTTAAACTATTGGGGCATTTTCGTTCTTTATTCTTTACGACTAACCTGTGGTGTCCGATTTTGTATTACAGGGCTAGAAAATCTCCCTAAAGATCATAAATTTGTCATGCTTGCTAATCATCAAAGCGAGTGGGAAACCTATTGCTTTGGTTATTTATTTCAACCAGTATCCATCGTTCTAAAAAAAGAGCTGCTCGATATTCCGGTATTTGGCTGGTGCATCAGTCAAATGAATCATATAGCTATTGACCGCAGCAACCCAAGGCTCGCGTTAAAATCTATTCAGACGAAAGGGTTAGCAAGACTTAATGAGGATAATATGCCTGTGTTAATCTTTCCTGAAGGTACACGAAGAGCACCAGGCGATTTAGGAAAATTCTCTAGAGGGGGAGCACAACTGGCAATTAATGCGGGTGTACCAGTACTCTTTGTTTCACATAATTCAGGTACCTGCTGGATACCTGGTAAATTTATTAAATATCCAGGAACAGTCTCCGTGTCAATTAGCCCTCCGCATTCAACTAACGGTGCAACAGCATCAGAGCTAACTGAGAAAGCGAAGAGTTGGATAGAACAGCAACTTTCCAGTTAAAAAAACCGCCGAAGGCGGTTTTTTTACACTCTATACATCCAGATTAGCAACTTTCAACGCATTGGATTCAATAAAGTCTCTCCTCGGCTCAACTGCATCACCCATCAAGGTAGTAAACATCTGGTCAGCAGCAATACCGTCTTCTACTGTGACCTGAAGCATACGCCTAACTTCAGGATCCATAGTCGTTTCCCATAGTTGATCAGGGTTCATTTCTCCGAGACCTTTATAGCGCTGAAGGCTAAACCCTCTTTTACCCTCTTTAAGTAGCCAATCCAAACCATCTTTAAAGCTCTGTGTCTGAAACGTTTTTTCTCCACGCTTAAAATAACCACTTGGATCTAACATATCAGCAATGGAAGAACCTAAATCCGTTAGTTTGGCATAGTCCTTTGACTGAAAGAACTCATCTGTTAATTGATAGTGTCTTGGCACGCCATGAGAAATCACTGTCACTTGAGGTAGAGTGGATGCCTGATACTGTTTAGGTTTCACTTCGTATCGACTGCTACCATCACTAAAGTTTTCATTCAAATAGCTTTCTACAATTTCACACCAAGAACCTATTTTCGCTTCATCCGTTAATGAGTCAATAGAAAGAGCGGGAGTGTAGATCATGGTTTCTAACAGTGCTTCAGGGTAAACTTGACTTAATCGACTGATTAACTTCATGGTTTCCTGATAACTATTAACTAGATTTTCCAACGCAACACCATTCATAGGTGGAGCATCTGCATTCAAATGCACAGCACTACCCTCAAGTGCAATCTGTGTCATAAAGCCATCCATCGCTTCATCGTCTTTTATATATTGGTGTTGCTTGCCTTTTGCCACCTTATAAAGTGGTGGCTGTGCAATATAAATATGACCTGCTTCAATTAACTCAGGCATTTGTCGATAAAAGAATGTTAATAGCAGTGTTCGAATATGCGAGCCATCGACATCAGCATCTGTCATTATAATGACTCGATGATAACGAAGCTTTTCAATGTTAAACTCTTCCCGTCCAATACCACAGCCTAGGCCTGTAACAATAGTGCCGACCTCTTGAGAGCTTAGCATTTTATCGAAGCGTGCTTTTTCAACATTGAGTATCTTACCTTTTAAAGGAAGAATAGCTTGTGTTTTTCTATCCCTACCTTGCTTAGCAGATCCTCCAGCTGAATCACCCTCCACTAAGTAAAGCTCTGAAAGGGCAGGGTCTTTTTCCTGACAATCGGCTAGTTTACCCGGCAAACCAGCAATATCTAATGCGCCCTTGCGCCTGGTCATCTCACGTGCTTTTCGAGCTGCTTCCCGAGCTCTGGCTGCATCTATCATCTTCTGAACAATTGCTTTAGCATCTTGAGGACTTTCTATTAAATGCTCGCTTAATGCTGCATACAATGCTTGTTCTACAGCCGTTTTTACCTCACTAGAAACCAACTTATCTTTCGTTTGTGAAGAGAATTTAGGGTCAGGTACTTTAACCGAAACAATCGCAACTAATCCTTCTCTAGCATCATCACCTGTCGTTGCAACCTTATCCTTTTTACCTATACCTTCACTTTCTATATAGGTATTTAAACTTCGAGTTAGTGCCGTTCTAAAGCCTTGTAGATGTGTACCTCCATCACGTTGAGGTATATTATTTGTAAAACAGAAAATGTTTTCCTGGAAGCTATCATTCCACTGCATTGCAACTTCAACACCAACACCGTCGTCACTTAATGTTTGAAAGTGAAACACCTTATTTAGTGTTGTTTTATTTTGATTTAGAAAATCAACAAAGGCGCTTACACCGCCCTCATAATGAAATATATCTTCTTTCTCTGATCGTTCGTCTTTTAGAACAATCCTGACGCCTGAATTCAAGAAAGATAGCTCTCTTAATCGTTTAGCTAGTATTTCAAAATGAAATTCAGTATCTGAGAAGGTTTCTTTTGAAGGGTAAAATCTAATCTCAGTCCCAGTTTCTTCGGTTTTTTCTATCGCTGTCAAAGGATTCTTCGGCGCGCCGTGCTCATAAGTTTGTTTAAAAACACTGCCACCACGCTTAATCGTCAAATTTAATTGACTTGAAAGTGCGTTAACAACGGAAACACCGACACCGTGCAAACCACCTGACACCTTATAGGTATTATCATCAAACTTACCGCCAGCATGGAGTACCGTTAAAATAACTTCTGCCGCAGATACACCTTCTTCATGCATTTCTGTGGGTATTCCACGACCATTATCACTGACACTCAC
>CAKMZU010000042.1:10485-11693 GCA_929200485.1 uncultured Gammaproteobacteria bacterium
AACCATCGTCATGTATAACAACATTGATTTCACTACAAAACCCAGCCAAAGCTTCATCAATAGAGTTATCAACGACCTCAAATACCATGTGATGAAGACCTGTTCCATCATCGGTATCACCGATGTACATCCCTGGTCTTTTTCTAACGGCATCTAATCCCTTTAGTACCTTAATATTGGAAGCATCATAATTTTCTACTTCGCTCATTCAATAAAACTCCTATAAAAAGCTTTGCCGTTAGTTACAAGGGCTAATTTTACCATGTTCCACATGGAACATCTTAATATTTCCATTATTTTCACAAACCTGACTGATATCCAAGTTATCTGTCATTGTGATAAAGCTTTGAAACTTATATTTAAATAAAAGATCGATTAACATTTGAAAATAATTAGAATCCAACTCTGCACCAATATCGTCCACCAGTAGAACAGGCTTAATACCAACTTTTTGATCGAGATAAATAGCTTGTGCTATTTTTAAGAAAAAACAAACAGCTTTCATTTCACCTTTAGATAGTACATTTTTCGCAAGAGCCATACCCTCAACAAAAACTTCAATGTCTGATTTCCCAGCATGGTAGAGAGAATATCCTCGTTTTATTTCCTTGTTGTATGCATCTTTAAGCTTAGCGATCACATCAGATTGATTTATATTGAAATTATCAAAATCAACAACAGATCGCTTTATATGAAAGCCATCCCGGTAAGAGAAAACCAAATTACAACCCAAGGTGAAATTACAGGTCTCTGACAAGTTTTTGAATATAGCAATAATTTCCTTTAGGTATTTATATCGCAAGGTTTCGATATCAACGTCTACACCCGCTAATTTCTCATTAATATCATCGAATTCTGAGAATGATTTTCGACTCTTAAGGAGCTGATTTCTAAATTCAATATGTTTATTATGTGTCTGCCACAACGAAAGAAAGGAATGTTCCACGTGGAACACACCCCAATCAAGAAATTTAACGCGGCTACTTGCAGGCTCTTCTAACAATTGAAGTGACGATTGTGCAAATAAGAGTGATGGCAAACTATATGAGAGTGTAGAAAGACTTTTGACTGACTCGCCATTGAATCGTATTCGATAATGCCCTGATCGATTCCGAAGAATTCCTAATTGATTAGACTCCATATTATCCATTTGGCAGTCTGCATAGATAGACAAATAATCCTGCTGATGGGAAATAACATGAGAAATA
>CAKMZU010000042.1:11703-15642 GCA_929200485.1 uncultured Gammaproteobacteria bacterium
CTTCAAGAAAGGCTGTTTTTCCCGAAGCATTGTGACCTTTAAAGAAATTAACTTGTGCAAATTCTTCAATTGATAAATCCGTAATATTTCGTACGTTTTCTATCAATAAACGCTGAATGCGCATAAAAAGTCTCTTTATATTAGTAGCGCATTATAATCGCATAGGCATAACAACATAGAGCGATGCATCAGACTCGCTGGATTGAATCAATGCACTACTATTTGCATTTGACAGCGAAATTTTCACTTGATCGTCTTGCAAGATACTCATGACATCTATGAGGTAAGAAACATTAAATCCAATCTCTAGACTATCGCCCTGATAATCTACCATGACTGAATCTTCAGCTTCTTCGCGCTCAGGGTTGGTTGCTTGAATTGTCATTTGATTGGGCGAAAGCATTAGCTGAATTCCGCGATATTTTTCATTAGAGAGAATCGCTGCGCGGTTAAAGGTATCACGTAATTCTTGACGGTTACCTAAAATAACTCGACCTAAATTTGTAGGAAGTACTCGCTTATAATCTGGGTATTTTCCATCTATCAGAGAAGTTACAAAAGTAAAATAACTATTCTTGATATATAGATGATTGGCACCGAAGAATATTTCGACTGTATCTTCTGTTTGACTCAATGTACGAGACAATTCGAGAACTGCTTTACGTGGGACAATAATTTGTGATTTCGGTTGTTGTGCCTGTAAATCAACTAAAGATTCTGATGAAGAAAGGGCCAATCTATGCCCATCAGTTGCAATACAATTTAGCACATTTTCATCTAACTCCCACAGCATGCCGTTAAGATAAAAGCGTACATCTTGTTGCGCCATCGCAAAACTGGTTTTATCAATCAAGCCTTTTAACGCTTGTTGGCTTAAAGAGAAAGAGGCTAGGTCCTCTCCTTTCTCTACAGATGGAAAATCATTAGCAGAAATGGTCGATAGAGTGAAACGACTTTTCCCACAACGCAGAAATAACTTGGTTTCATCTTCCGCGCTGAATTCAATAAGTTGCTTTTCAGGTAATGACTTAGCAATGTCCAATAATTTTTTAGCAGGAATTGTCGTGCGTAAAGCACCATCAATTGGCATCTCTAACAATAAACGAACAGACATTTGAACTTCTGTATCCGTTCCCGTAATTATCAAATCTGAACCATTAATGTCGAATAAAACATTGGCAAGAACTGCCATGGTTTGTTTCTTTTCTACCACACCAGCAACAACGCTGAGGCCGTTTATAAGTATGTCTCTATCAATAGAAAATTTCATGGGCTATCCAACTAGGGTAGGGCTTTATGTTGTCAAGATACGAAGAAGGTTGTTTACATCTTCTCGTATGTCTGTGGTACTCTCTTTCAATTCCTGAATTTTTTTACAGGCATGCAAAACTGTTGTGTGATCTCGGCCACCAAAAGCATCTCCGATCTCAGGTAGGCTGTGACTCGTTAATTCTTTTGCTATTGCCATAGCAACTTGGCGAGGTCTTGCAACAGAGCGATTTCGCCGCTTAGATAAAAGATCGGCTAATTTGATCTTATAATATTCGGCAACTGTTTTTTGAATATTATCAATACTCACTAATCGGTCTTGCAAAGAGAGCAAGTCTTTTAAAGAATCTTTGATTAATTCAATGTCAATTTTACGGCCCTGAAAATTTGCCTGAGCCATAACTCTTCGAAGGGCACCTTCTAATTCACGTACATTGGATCGAATTCGTTGAGCTATAAAAAAGGCAGAGTCTCTGGGCAATTCCATTCCGCTTTGCTCAGCCTTTTTCATTAAAATAGCTACACGGGTTTCAAGTTCTGGTGGCTCAACAGCAACTGTTAGCCCCCATCCGAAACGCGACTTTAATCTTTCCTCCAGCCCCTTGATCTCTCTTGGGTATCTATCACAGGTCAGAATGATTTGTTGCCCCCCCTCAATCAAAGCGTTGAAGGTATGAAAAAACTCTTCCTGAGAGCGTTCTTTATTAGCAAAAAACTGAATATCATCAATCAATAACGCATCCACACTTCGATAATAACGTTTAAAATCATTGATAGCATTAAGCTGTAAAGCTTTCACCATATCCGCGACAAAACGTTCAGAGTGTAAATAAATTACCTTGGCATTTTCTTTACGCTGGCAAAGTGCATTTCCCACGGCATGCATTAAGTGTGTTTTGCCTAAACCCACTCCGCCATATAAAAACAGAGGGTTATACGAGCCACCTGGATTTTCAGCAACTTGCATTGCAGCAGCGCGGGCTAGCTGATTGGATTTACCTTCAACAAAATTTGCAAAGGTATTATCCGAAATAATGTTTGTACCATGTTTATTAGGAAGTGGATTTGATTCAGGAATTGAATTCTCTTCAGCGTTATGACTATCAAAACTTTCAGTTTCAAATACATCGTTAGAAACAGGCTCTAAGTGAGGATTATTAACCTCTAACACTTTTGCTATATCTGAATTGGCTGAGAACGGCTCCGATGAAATTGTTTGGTGGACTCTATCAAACTGCGAAGGGGTAATGGGGGGTTTAGCGTCCATAATGCCTAAGTGCTCTTCTTCTTCATCACCATCATCAAACGTAGTAACAGGTTGCGAATGTTTTTTTATCTCTGATGCCACACGCGGTGTGACTTCTTTGATCAGTTGACTTGCCGTTTGATTTTGAACATTCTCAGACTGAGAGGATAGAGTTGGAGATTGTGCAGCCTGTATATCTTCGGATAAAAGCACTGATTGAGAACTAAAATCATAACCCTGATCAAGAAAAGACTGATGGATTAATGCAAGGTATTTATTATTGACCCATTCTTTAATAAATCGGTTAGGCGCGATAAGATGCGCCGTTTGTGACTCATCCAACTGTATTGACAGTGGCTTGATCCAGGTAATGAATTGCTGTTTAGGTAATTCATTCTCAAGAGAGGATAAACACTGCTGCCAGATGTGATGAATAGACACTGATAACCTTATCTGATGATAAAACAGAGTAAAAGAAACTATGAATTTAGTGTTCTAATTTTATAACGAGAATAGAAACTTATCCACAAATCGATAGGTATTTTTCAGTGGATAAATCACGTTATAAACAAAACATTCTCTGAGGCTTAACTTGATTTTTCCTAAGATGCGACAAATTCTCAAAATATCAGATAAAGATATCGTGATTTATTATTGTTTTGCATTGATTAGAGGGGTCGAAAACACTATAATTGCCTGCTTTTTTAAATTAGTCACAGTTAGAAACGGTTCAACAATGAAAAGAACATTTCAACCTAGCGTATTAAAACGTAAACGTAACCACGGTTTTCGTGCCCGTATGGCAACTAAAGGTGGTCGCAAAGTCTTAAATCGCCGCCGCGCAAAAGGGCGTTTACGTCTTTCAGCTTAATTTTTATTACTTCCTTTTTTGTTGGCTGGCTTTTTGTGGGGGGTAATTCCATGGAGGCTCTTTTTTTAGAGACAATCTTTTGTGGATAAAGGTAATTTAACCCTTACCTTTCCTAAAGATGCAAGGCTTCTCCAAGCCAGCGATTATAAAAAGGTTTTTGATCGGGTAGATATTAAAGTAGGGAATCAATATTTCCTTTGCTTAACTAGAAAAAATCCTTTCAATCAGCCTAGACTAGGGCTTATCATCGCAAAAAAACAGGTGAAACTAGCCGTAGGACGAAATAGAATAAAGCGAATTGTACGGGATTCGTTTAGATGCCATAAAAATAATATCCCTAACCTCGATATTATTTTTTTATCCCGTAACCAAATTGACACATTAGACAATCATTCTCTTCATCAAGAACTTGAGAAACTCTGGCTGCGATTAAAAAAGAAATCCCACAGCCAGTCTGTAGACAAAGCCAGCTTATGTGGATAACTGTCAAAAGTCTTTGTTCCAGAGCTTTTTCTGCTTTTCAGATGCTCTTTTTAAATGGGATGTTGATCTT